>JAYVQD010000407.1:0-5035 GCA_043777275.1 Nitrosomonadales bacterium | reverse complement strand
CTCCGCCCACCACTGAAGTTTGCCGTTCAACTCGATATCGATCTTGCGCACGAAGGTGAGCTTGCCATCGTCACCGATGCGAAAGACGGTCAAGCCCGCCGGCGCGAGGCGCATGTCGTTGCTGTCTTTCACCCACATGTCGCGGATGCTGGCGCAGAGGAGCAGCCGCCCGCTGGGATCAATGCCGAAGGTGCGCACGTGATGCGTTTGCGGATCGACGCTCTGAATCCGCGTGGGTTCGCCGGTTGTTTGGTCAATCGCAAACACCGCGATGCTGTTTTCGCCGCCGGTGAAAACCTTTTTGCCGCCAACATCCGCCGTGCTGTCGGCGCGGTTGGCGGTGTAGAGAAATTTTCCATTCGGATGGAAATGGATAGCGCTGGTGGTCTGGTGAAACTGCGGATCGTGTTTGGCGGCGAGCGTGGTTTTTACGAACGCGGGCTTTGCCACTACGCTGTCGCCATCAATGCGGTGCATGTGCAGCTCGTTCTGGCTTTCGACGTTGACGACCATCCACGGTTGCGTGGGATGAAAATCGACGTGGCGCGGACGGTAATCCATGCCGCCTTTGCCGACGGCATCGATGGAAGCCGCCGGCGTTAACTGGCCGTCTTTGAAATTAAATACCTTGATCGCACCGGGGTCTTCGGGCTTGTCCGGGCGCGCATCATTGCCGCGCGCCGGAAAAATCACCAGGCGGTTCGACGGCGCGGTAACCACCTGATGCGCGTAGATGCCGACATCGACTTTCGACGTTTGCTCGACGAGGACGCCGATGGTGCCGTCGCTGTTGATGCGATGCACGGTGATGTTGCTGGGGTTGTTGAAAGCGGTGAGCGCAAAGTTGCCGCTGCGATCTACGCAATGGTGTATCGGGCGCGAGGGCAGCGGTTGCGATTCGCCGTGCAGCGCGAGCGCGCCGCTTGCATCAACACGCACCGCGCACAAACGATGCATCTTGCCGGGATTGGGCGTATTGCCCGAGGCCGCGTCACTGGTGGAGACGGTCAGAAATTTCCCTGATGCGGTTTTTGGATTGGGCCACACGTACTGCACGTTGGAGGGCAGCGTGATGGAGGCGCGGCGCGTCAGCGTGGCTGCTTCGACATCCACATCCCAGTGAGTGAGTTGATCGCCGATGCTTTGGTAAAACGCGGTGAGTTTGCTGCTCATTAAGGCCCCTTGTTAAAAATATCAATGAAAACAAATAGTTATGTTATGTAGCGTGCGCTGTGCGCACGACGCACGCTTGCTGCAAACAGAAATAACGATTCGTGCGCACGGCGCACGCTACACACTGCGTTACCCTTTTCCAGCCGGCGATAACCCCACGAATCCAGTCCACCACTGAAATTTTCCGCCCAGTTCGACATCGTATTTGCGCACGAACTCGAGCTTGCCGTCGCTGCTGATGCGGAACACCGTCAGCGCGGCGGGAACGTGGCGCACGGTGTTGCCGTCGCGCACGTTCATATCGACAATGCTGGCCGCCACCAGCATGCGCCCGCTGGGGTCGATGCTGAAGGTGCGGATGTGGAAGCTCTGCGGATCGATGTTTTGCACCAACGTTGGTTCGCCGGTGGTCTGATTGATGGAAAATACCGCGATGTTGTTTTCACCGCCACGGAAGACGGGTTTGCCGTTGAAATCCACGGTGGCGTTGGCGCGGTTCGAGATGTAGACGGTGCGGCCATTCGGATGCACATGCACCGCGCCGGTGGCTTGCGGAAAGCTGATGTCGTATTGGCCGATCGTGGTGCGCTTCTTGAACGCGGGTTCCGGTTCGAGGCTATCACCCTGAAGGGCGTGCATATGCAACTCGTTCTGTGACTCCACGCACACATATACCCACGGCTGCGCCGGATGAAACGCGACATGCCGCGGGCCGTAGCCCAGGCCGCCCTTGCCGCCCACCGCCAGATTCGCCAGTGGCGAGAGCTGGCCTTCCTTGAAGTGGTAGATTTTCAGCGCGCCGGGGTCTTCGGCTTTTTTGGCTTCGGGCCGGTTGCCGCGCGTGACAAAAATGACCGAACGATTCGACGGCGTGGTCACAATTTGATGCGCGAAAATGCCGACATCCACCTTCGTCGCTTGCTGCACTTGCGCGCCCACCGTGCCGTCCGGGTTAATGCGATGCACGGTGACATTGCTGGGGCTGTTGTAGGCGTTGAACGCATACGTGCCGGTGGCATCCACGCTGGTGTGAATAGGGCGCTGCGGCAGCGCCGCCGGCTCGCCGTGCATTTGCAGCGCACCGCTCGCATCCACGCGCAGCGCGCACAGACGATGCACCTTGCCCGGATTGGGCGCGTTGCCGGAAGCGGCGTCGGTGCTGGAGACATACAAAAACTGCCGCGACGGATGCGGCCACACGTACTGTATGTTGGAGGGCAGGGTCACCGCTGCGCGAGGCGTTAGCGTCAACGTGTCGACATCGATATCGAAGTGGCGTAACTGATCGCCCACGCCCTGGTAAAACGCTACACGGCCACTGCTGGGCGAACGTGGATCCAGTGCGCATCCGGCCAACGTAGTCGCGGCGGCGCCCGCGAGTGCGGTATTGAACGTGCGGCGATTCATCATCATTACGCTCCTCAAGAAAAAGTCAATGAAACCCAGTCACCCCCGGCACCCTCTGCTGCGCGCGCGGGACCATTTTCGTGCCGACCGAAACTTGCTATCGCGTACTATCGCGCCGCCGCCGTTGGCGGCGCGACCGACAAACCTTTCACGCCGCTTTTTTCGATCCATTGCGCGACCAGCCCGCGGGCTTTGATGTCTTCTACAAATTCGCACAGATACGCAGCACCCGCTTCGCCACGCCCGCGTGGTGTGCCTGCGGTGTGCCGCACCACCATAAAGCGGCCATCGAGTATGCGCGAGCCGGGAAGTTGTGCCGCGCATTTCACCAATTCTGTTTTCAGGCCGGCGAGTGCTTCGAGTTTTTCAGCGACGAAATGCTTGAACGCCGCAGGGGAGCCGTCGATGGGTACGCGCTGCGCGTGTTGCAGGGTGCGCGTCAGATACAAATCGTAGCCGCTCTTGGCGCCGAGCGCGATGCGTACGCCGGGCTTATCCACATCGTCAATATTTTGCAGCGGCGAGCCGGGCTGTACCAGATACGTTGCCTCAATCTCGGTGGTGGCCTCGGCAAAGGCAATCTCTTGGGCGCGCGCCGGTTCAGCGGCCAGCACTGCCACATCCCACTCGCCGGTTGTTGCGGAATCGGCCAGAGAACCGGCCGACTCGTAGGGCAGCATTTGCAGCGCTACGCCCAGCCGCTTGGCCAGTTCAATCACCAGATCAACCGCAACGCCGCTGGGTTCACCGTTGGGGCCGCGCTTGGTGAGCAGCGTGTTTTGAAAATTGATGCCCGCACGGAGTTTGCCGGTGGGACAGAGTTCCGCGCGAGCGGCGGCAGAGGGAGTGGTCATGTGCGGTTTTCCGGTGACGGTTGGCAGGGAGGCCGGTAGGCAAGGGGGGCGGTAGTCAATCGGCAAATCAGGGGAGCGCTTCGATCAAACGAATATCGCGTTCTGCGCCGTTGCCCAGCGCCTTTAACGCTTCCTGATACGCGGGGCTGTCATGCGCGGCCTTGGCCTTGTCGAGGCTGTCGAATTCAATCATGGTCACGCGTTCGGTGAGCCCCATTTCGTAGGTTTGCGCCGCCGTGCCGCGCGCCAAAAAACGTCCGCCGTGCGCCTGAATCGCCGCCGGTGCGATCTTGACGTATGCCGCGAATTTTTCCTGATCCTTGATCGATTTATAGAACGCAATCCAATACGCTTTGGCCATGATGTTCTCCGGGGAAATAGGGTGAAGGGTGAAGGGTGAAGGGTGAAGGGTGAAGGGTGGGGTGAAGGGTGAAGGGTGAGAAATCGAGCGAATCCAGTTTACCGCTAATCGAGGCAGCGGGAAATTATCGAATCCTGATTTCATGCACCTAGTCGATGTGCGCTTATACTAGCCGCAAAAACCCACGGAGGAATTCCATGATCCGGTCTGTAAACCGTGCGTCTGTTATACGTGCCATGGCGGCGAGCGTGTGGGTGCTGGCCAGTGCGCTTCCGAGCACGCCCACGAGCGCGCAACTCTACGACGGCGCGCGGTTGATTCCCGGCGACGGCGGCGCGGCCATCGAATCATCGGCGTTTCTGGTCGAGCGCGGCATGATTACGCGCGTGGGAAAAAAAGGCGAAGTCACGGCGCCCGCCGGCGTGCCGCGCGTTGACCTCACCGGCAAAACCGTGATGCCGACGCTGATCAGCACGCACGTGCATCCGGGGTTTCAGAAAGGCCTGACCTACGGCGCGGGCAATTACACGCGCGAGATCATTCTCAACGATCTGAACCTGGCGCTGTATTACGGCGTGTCGGTGGTGATGTCGCAAGGCATCGAGCGCGGCGACCTGGCGATACAGATGCGCGACGAGCAAGCGGCGGGCAAGCTGGGCGGCGCGCGGTTGATGGTGGCGGGACGCGGCATCGGTGCGCCGAACGCGGGGCCGGGCGCGATGGCCTACAAGGGTATCGCCTATGAAGTCAGCACCGAAGAACAAATTCGCCAGGCGGTGCGTGAGCAGGCTGCGCTGAAAGTCAACGCCATCAAAATCTGGGTTGATGATCGCGGCGGGCGCGCGCCGAGTTTGTCACCGGCGTTATCGCGCGCGGCGGCGGATGAGGCGAAGAAGCACAAGCTGCGCATCAGTGTGCATGTGTTTTATCACAAGGACGCGGTTGAATTGGCGGTGGCGGGCGTGGACAGTTTTGCGCATCTGGTGCGCGATCAGGTGATGGATGATGCGCTGGTGGCGTCGGTGGTGAAAAACGGGGTGTACGTGATGCCCAACATGGGTGGCGGCGAACGCAACACGCACACCGCCACGCCGGGCTGGTTTGAAGAACCGTATCTCACTGCATTGCTGCGCGACAGCGCGTCGCCGGAAGTGATCGAGCGCATGAAAGGCTTGTTTTCGCCGCGCGATCCTAAAGTGATGGAGATCGTGCGCCGCAATTACAGCAGCGTGCATGGCAG
>JAYVQD010000406.1:0-5043 GCA_043777275.1 Nitrosomonadales bacterium | reverse complement strand
TCCGTGAATCGATGGCGTATCCGCCGGGCAATAAATCGGAAGAACCCATCGTCACTGCCGCCGCGCGCGAGATCAAAACCATCCTCGGCGCAAAACTCGGCGCGGCGCTGGTGGAGTCAACGCACCGGCATTGGAAACGCGACCCGGATGTCGAGTTGATGAAAGTGGATTTCCGTCAGGCGTTGGCGCGGCTGGTGCCGGTGTTCATGCCGGACATACTGTTTAGATTGGACAAGAAAGGCCAGCCGCTGTTCACGGAATTCGCCGCCGCCATCGAACCCACCGAATTCGCGCCGGGCAAGGTGTTTGGTTCGGGCAGCATGAAGCCCATCGACTACCTCGTTGAACTCGCCGATGGCCGAATCGAGCCGCCAGTGAATTTTGATATCGGCACGGTGCAGGATCAAATCCTCGCCAACAGTTTTCGTTTTCACATTCCGCAGTATCTCAAACGCCGCGCGGCGGATTGGAAAGCACGTGGTTACGACGAGACACTGGACGACTTTGCCAAGCTCAATGCACGTTCCAAATTCTGGGGCGACGATGGCCGCGCTGCGTTCAAGAACTGGGAAGAAATCACCGACCCGCGCAATCCGCTCGGCGGGCGTCAGGGCGTCGACGAGCGCATTATGCTGCGTGATCTGCTGCGCCGCGTGGATATGATGGTGATCCACGAAAATAAACTCGATGCGCTGGTGCGCGTGCATACGGTGTTTCCGCCGGGCCTCATCGGTGGCGCGCATCAGCCGGGTTATCCCGGCAACATGCGGCCTGAAACCTACTATGGGCCGAACGCGGGGTTGACCGAAATTTTGATTCCGGCGGGGTATGTGACCACCGCATACGATCCGGTTTATAAACTCAGCGCTGATCGCAAACGCTACGAGATGGCCGCGTCGGACAAGACCACGCCACTTGCTGTACCAGGATTGCCGTTCTCGCTGGTGTTCCGTGTCGAGCCGGGCAAGGAAGACATCGCGCTGAAAGTGGCCGCGGCGTACGAGGCCGCTTCAAAACGCCGTGTGCCGCCGCCCGCGTTTGGGCCTTTACGTCATCAGGGAAATTGACATGGACAACACCACACAATCATTGGCGAATTACGTAACCGGATTGCAATACGATCAGTTGTCCGCCAGCGCGGTGCATGAGACCAAAAAACGTCTGGTTGATGCCATCGCCTGCGCCATCGGCGGCTACACCAGTGAACCCGCGCAGATTGCACGCCGCGTGGCGGCGAACAACAGCGGCACGCCACCCGCGCGACTTTTCGGCACGGGCAAACAAACCTCGATGGAAATGGCGGCTTTCGCCAACGCAGTGATGGTGCGCTATCTGGATTTTAACGACACCTATATCGCGAAAGGTTCCGGGCATCCGAGCGACATGACTGCCGCGATCATTGCGGTGGCCGAGGCGCATCGTTGCAGCGGTAAGGAGACCTTGCTCGCCATCGCGATTGCCTACGAGGTTTACGCCGCGCTGGCTGATCAGATCGCGTTACGCGATCGGGGCTGGGATCAGGGCGTATTCGCGGTGCTGGGCACGGCGGCGGGCGTGTCGAAGTTATTGAAGCTCACCACCGTGCAGACCGGTGATGCGCTGGCGATTGCCGTAACCGCCAATATTCCCACGCGCCAAACGCGCAGCGGCGAACTGGCGATGTGGAAGGGCGTGGCCACCGCCGCCGCCGTGCGCTCTGGCGTGAGCGCGGCGCTGCTGGCGCAGGCAGGCATGACCGGCCCGACCGCAGCCTTTGAAGGCAAGGACGGCGTGTGGGAAAAAGTGACCGGAAAATTTCAGTTGGGCGCCATGGGCGGGGCCACGGTGCCGTTCGGTATCGAGCGCACCAACCTCAAGTTTTTCCCGTCGGAGTACCACTCGCAGGCGCCGTTGTGGATTGCACTCGAACTGCGCAAGAAGGTTGCCGTTGCAGAGATTGACGCGATCAACGTGCAAACCTACTTCACCGCATGGAGCGAGATCGGCTCCGAGCCGGCGAAGTGGACGCCAAAAACGCGCGAAACCGCCGATCACAGCCTGCCATACCTGCTGGCGCTGGGGTTCACCGACGGACGCATCACCGTAGACAGTTTCAGCCAGCAGCGCATCAACGATCCGGTGCTGCGCGACTTGATGCAGCGCATCAAGATCACCGAGAATAAATCGTTTACCCAGCAGTTTCCGCACAAACTGATGACCGAGATCGAGGTCGTCACCCGTGACGGAAAGCGCCTGCTCGAGTCCGCGCAATACTCCAAAGGCCATGCCAAAAACCCGATGAGCAATGCGGATGTCAACGCCAAGTTCAGCATCCTGTGCGAGAGCGTAATGGGACATGCGCAGCGTGATGCGTTGTTGAACGCGCTGTGGAATATCGATCAGGCGGCGGATTTGAATGGCGTGCTGGATTTGCTGGTGATGAAGTCGTAACGCTGATGTACGCCACGACTCGCGCCCGCATCGGTGTCATCGTGCCCAGCGTAAACACCGTAGTTGAGCCGTGGTTCAGCGCCGTCGCGCCGCCCGGTGTCACTATCCACGCGGCACGCATGTTCCTCGATAACAACCTCACACCCGAATCGCTGGTGCGCATGGATCACGATGAAGGTGTGCGCGCAGTAAAGCAAATCATGAGCTGCAAACCCGCGAGCGTGGCGTATTGCTGTACAGCGTCGAGCATCGTGCAGGGGCAGGAATACGACGGGCGCTTGAATCACGAGCTGAATCACGCGGCGGGCGTGCCTGCATTTACTGCAACGCTAGGCATCATCGAAGCGCTGCACGCGGTGGGGGCAAAACGTATCGCGGTGTGTTCGCCGTATACCAAGGCGATTGATGATGCCGAGCATGAATTTTTTACTGCGGCTGGATTTGAAATTCTCGGTTCGGCGCATCTGGGCATTGCCGATGCATTCAGGCTCGCTGATCCCACGCCGGACGAGATTACGCAACTCGCGTTGAAGGCGTGGCATGCGGGGCACGGAGACGCTGACGCCACGCAGATTACGTGTTTGAATATGAATTCACAAACCGTGATTGAATCGCTGGAGCAGCACACCGGCAAGCCGGTGATTACATCAACGCAGGCAACGTTGTGGAAGGGTTTGCGCGCGGCTGGCGTGCAGGATCGTATCGAAGGCTATGGCGTGTTACTGGTGAAACATTAAAAATAATTACTTACGTAATATTCGCAATGAAAGCACTGGTCACCGGGTTTGATCCGTTCGGGGGTGATGCCGTCAACCCCTCATTTGAGGCAGTGCGACGATTGCCCGCGCGCATAGCGACGCTCGAGGTGGTGAGCGCCGAATTGCCCACCTCGTTCAAGCGCGCACTGCCGACGCTGCGCGCGCTGATTAAACGCGAGCAACCCGATATCGTGCTGTGTGTGGGCTTGGCGGCGGATCGCGCTGCGATCAGTATCGAGAAAGTTGCGGTGAATTGGGATGAGGCGCGCATCGCCGACAACGACGGTGCCATGCCCGATAAACCCATATTCGCGCGCGCGCCGGCGGCGTATTTTTCGACGTTACCCGTTGCGGCTATTGTCGATGCGCTGACACGCGCCGGCTTGCGCGCAGAAATATCGATGAGCGCCGGAACGTTTGTGTGCAACCACGTGTTTTACGGGTTGATGCACAGCGTGAATCGTGCCGCGGGAACAAAGCGCGTGCTGCATGCCGGATTCGTGCATGTGCCGGCGTTGCCGGATGACAGTGCTGCCTGCGAGGCAACACTTTCCGAACTGACGGACGGGCTGAAAATCGTACTCGATGTGACTCGGCAGCGGATCAAAGGCAATTAGCGCGTGGCTACTTGAAACCCGCCCGGTCAAAAATCTTTTGCGCCGCAGTCTGGTTTTTACCCAGCGCGCTGACGTTCAGCGTATCGGCTTTGAATTGCCCCAACGCTTCAAGATGGCGGTTGTTGAGCGCGGCGCCGTTTACCGCAGGCCATTCGTTGTTGCCGCTGGCGAAATAGGTTTGGGCGGCGTCGCCGGCGAGATATTCGAGATAACGAATCGCGGCGTCTTTGTGCGGCGCATTTTTCAGCACGCCGGCGCCGGATACGTTAACGTGCGTGCCGAAGCTTTTCTGGTTCGGCCATACCAGACCAATTTTTTCCATGCGCTTGCGGTCTTCGGGCTTTTCGGAAGCGGCAAGCCGAACGTAGTAATACGTGTTGGCGATCGCCACGCCGCATTCGCCTGACGCTACCGCGGTAATCTGATCGGTGTCGCCGCCCTTGGGCGCGCGCGCGAAGTTTGCCACCACGGCGCGTGCCCAGGCTTCGGCGCGGGCTTCGCCCCAGTGTTCGATCAGCGCGCTCATCAGCGACAGATTGTACGTATGGCCGCCGGATCGCGAGCAGACCTTGCCTTTGAGTTTGGGGTGGGCGAGGTCTTCGTAGTTCTGCACGTCGGCGGGGTTGACGGCGTCTTTGTTGTAAACGATGACGCGCGCGCGCGTGGAAAAGCCGAACCACTGGTTGTTCGCTGCGCGCAGATGCGCGGGTAGACGCGATTCCAGCAGTTTCGATTCGATGGGTTGAAACAGGCCCATCTGCTCGGCGCGCCACAAGCGGCCAGCGTCCACGGTGATCAGCACGTCGGCTGGGCTGGCCGCGCCCTCGTTGCGCAAGCGCTCGATCAGCGGGTCTTCGCCGGCTTCGATGCGGTTTAACTTGATGCCGGTTTGCTTGGTGAAGTTGGCGTACAGCGCTTCGTCGGTCTGGTAGTGGCGCGACGAATACAGGTTGACTATGCCGCTCTGGGCGAGCGCGCCAGTGCTAAGAAATACGCTCGATGCGACGCAGAATTATTTAATAAATATGTTTATAAACATGATGTTATGTTGATATCTCGTTAGTCTGACTGCGGTTCAAAAATGGTATGCTTAATATGATAACAAGAATCATTCGCATTTACAACAACAGTGCAGCCCGGTGTTGCGAGTTCGTGATCTGTCCGGTTCTGTAGCACGACACCTGTCCGGTTGTCATAGTGCCCCGAAGGGGGTACGAGATGAGCCGGACGAAACTGCT
>JAYVQD010000405.1:0-5043 GCA_043777275.1 Nitrosomonadales bacterium | reverse complement strand
CATATTTCCCTATGAAACCTGAATGCCAAAACAATTTGGCGACACGAATTTTCAAGCATTTTCATAGGGGCTGAATAGAGACAGTATTTGTTTTTATTTATTAAAAAGTCCCGGCGCGTCCAGAATTTTTTATTGGCACCCTATTTTTTGTCAAGTCAATCATGGCAATAATTGTCATATAATGCCATTATGGACATTACCGCAAACATAGGAGGCACTTCATGCAAACCATGAATATTTCGCTGCCCGACCTGCTCAAACAATTCGTAGACGGTCAGATTTCGACCGGGCGCTACAGTAGCGTCAGCGAATACATGCGCGAGTTAATTCGCGCCGACGAAAAGCGCAAAGCCGAAGAACAGCTAGAAGCAAAACTTCTGGAAGGCTTACGCAGCGCCGAATCTGAGTTAACGCAAGCAGACTGGGTTGCGCTGCGCAAAGAAGCATTGGCCAAACTCGATGCGCGAAAGCAACCGCGCTAATGCCCAAGGTGTACCAGCGCGCGGCAGCCCGGCGTGATTTGGTAGAACACTTTGTCTTTCTGGCCGAGAGCGCGGGACTGGACGTTGCCGAACACTTTTTGGCCAACGCGCAAGAAAGCTTCAACAACCTGGCCGGCCAACCCCTGATCGGCTCACCACTGACATTCTGACATTGCGGCACCCTGATCTGGCGGGATTGCGCAAATGGCGGATCAAGGATTTCGACAACCATCTGGTTTTCTACCTGCCTCGCGCTGACGGCGTATCCATCCTACGTGTGCTGCACGCCGCTCGGGACTGGTGGCGTTTGCTGGGAATCGAGAATTAGTGGAACGGGCGAGGGGCATCTAATTAATATTACTCTGACCCCATTTATTCGCGCGTTTTTTTTCGCTCACCTTTTTTTGGCAAGTGGGTCGTGGGCATGAAGAAGGGTGGGCTATGAGTTCGGCACTCATACCCTGACTACAAGATTGATGCATCTGCACCAGTTGGCGGTGTTTTAAAGGGTAGCGCGCTGCGAGCGGCATGAAATTGTCGAAAAATTTTACATTTTAGTAGATTTTTCTTTGGCGTTTACTGTTCTATGACGCTCATAGAAAAATAAATCAAATAAAATCAACAACTTAAATTTAAAGTTGTAAGTCCGGGCGCAAAATATGCTTTATATCGGGTGTCATGGTTTTGATTTTGGTTAAAGGTTAATCTGGATCGTGGATCCGAATACAAGGAGGCGTTATGAAAAGCTTTAGTATCAAAAAACTATGTGCAGCAGTTGCGTTGTCGGTGGCGTCGTCAACGGCCTTGGCGGGGCCGGTTATTTTGGGTGGTGACGATCTGACTGATCACGGTTCGCGTAGCGGCTTGGGCGTCAATCTGCTGGGCTGGAAGTACATTGAACTTGCTACGAGCAATTTGCTAACCAGTCAGACTCGCGGGGGCACGATTACTACGGATATTGTTGCCCTTGGCTCTGCTGCTGATCTGGCGTTCAGCGCCAGTAATGCAGGTGGCGCGATCGGCTCGGCTGCTAACGTGCTAGGCAAAACCGTAACCTTTTTTGATGGTGTTACGGCCATCAACCAGTTTTTTTCTGATCTGTTAGCGGGACTTATCAATCCCCGTATGATTTGGCTCGCTGGCACTGGCGCGACCAATGATCTTGACATTCTTGAGGGTGCCGCGCTGACCACCAATGCGGCGGCGATTAACGCGTTTGGCCTCAGTGGCGGCGCGATCATGTCGCATGGGTCGAGAGCGAACGCGTACGGCTGGTTGAGTGCCTTGCTGCCGGGCTTGACCGATTCTGGTGCATGCGACTCCTCCGGTGCAACGCTAACCGCTGTGGGTCAAGCTGCGTTTCCCAGCTTGACAAACAACGATATTGATATTAATGCAGGCCCGTGCCACAGCAGCTTTGTGGGTAACTTTGGCGGACTGCAGGTGCTGGCGGTGGATGCGGCTCAACGTCCGTACATTATCGGTGGCGGTGCGGGCACTGTGATTCAGTGCGGTCAGCCCGGCCAACCGGTGTGCCCGACCAATGTGCCGGAGCCGGAAATGCTGCCGCTGCTGGCTTTGGGCTTGTTAGGCTTGCTGGGACTGCGCCGTCGCGTCGCCAAGAAGGCGTAGTTTCCGGAGGCGTATTGGCTGGACGACAGTAGTTATACGTTCCCAAAAGTTGTAGTCGCCGGTCAACAGGTTGTGCAAACGGCCCCTTGCGGGGCCGTTTGTTATTTCGGATTCACCGCCACATCGGCCGCGAGAAAGCCCGGATGAATCAACGTGTAACCCGGGGTTCAGCGGCAGATGCCACCCCTGTAATACGCTGCGCTTCTTACAGGCTACTCGCTGAGCGTGAAAGAACTTTGTCTTGGTAGAAAGGCGTTGGAGCATATTAACGCGAGCCTGCGATAACTATTTGTTTTTATTATAAAAAATTCCGGTTACTGCCGGGATTTTTGTTTGGACCCAGCGCTTTGCAGTAACGCACCTTGGGTGTAATCTCAACCGACCAACCAGGGGGAGTGAACATGAACAAAAAAGTTACTTCGCAAGCACTCGTTGCGGCAGACACGGCGCGTATTGAGCCTGCCGACACTAGGCGCCGCCGCTTTCTGACGCGCAGTGCATCGGTTGCCGGCACGCTCGCCGCCGGTGGCGCAGTCGCCAACGCCGCTGCGCAGGAAGTGCCGCCCTGGATGAAAACCATGGGCACGCCGATGCGCGCGTATGGCACGCCTTCCTCGTTTGAAAAGGCGGTGGCGCGTCCGTTTGCTTCGGGCTACGCTTCGGTGACGCCGGGCGCGGGCAGCTCACGCACGCCGCATCAATCACTCGAAGGCACGATCACGCCGAACGGTCTGCATTTCGAGCGTCATCACAATGGTGTGCCGGACATTGACCCCGCGAAACACGAGTTGCTGATACACGGCATGGTGAATCGTCCGCTGGTATTCAATCTCGCTACGCTGTCGCGTTATCCGATGATTTCGCGGGTGCATTTTGTCGAATGCTCTGGCAACAGCGGCGGCAACGCCGGGGCCAAGCCGCCGCAGGCCACTGCCGGCGCGATACATGGCTTAGCATCGGTGAGCGAATGGACGGGCGTGCCGTTGTCGTTGCTGCTGAATGAAGCCGGCGTCGCGCCGGGCGCGCAATGGATACTCGCGGAAGGCGCGGACGCCGCTGTGATGAGTCGCAGCGTGCCGCTGACCAAATGCATGGATGACGCGATGATTGCGTTGTATCAAAACGGCGAGCGCGTGCGGCCCGAACAAGGCTATCCAATGCGTTTGCTGCTGCCCGGTTGGGAAGGCAACATGAGCGTGAAATGGCTGCGCCGCATCAAGGTGACCAACGAGCCGACGCACACCAAGGATGAAACCTCTAAGTATTCCGACTTGCAGCCCGACGGCAAGGCGCGCCAGTTCACTTTTGAATTGGGCGTTAAATCGATCATCACCTTCCCTTCGTTCGGCCACAAACTCGACCGCCACGGTCTGTATGAAATCAGCGGTATTGCGTGGTCGGGTGCCGGGCGCATCGCCAAGGTGGAAATTTCCGCCGACGGGGGTGCTACCTGGCGTGATGCGCCGTTGCAAGGCCCGATCTATTCCAAGAGCTTCACGCGCTTTAGACTGCCGTGGGAATGGGCAGGCACCGCAGCAACCTTGCAAAGCCGCGCCACCGACGAAAAGGGCAACGTGCAACCAACACGCACCGCCTTCACCTCGCAGTACGTGGCCGGCATGAACTACCACAATCATTACATTCAGACTTGGGGCGTCGCCGCCGACGGGAGCATCAGCAATGTTCATGCATAAAAAAATTACAGGGGGTTTGATTGCTGCGGCGCTGGTTGCAGCCTGCGCCACGCCGGATAACACGGCCAACGTCACCCCCACGCGCGGCCCCAACCTCGGCGCGACGCCATCGGCTGCGATGCTCGCGGCGATGGACATCAGCATCCCGCCCAGCGGCGCGGGCCTGCCCGCCGGCAGCGGCAGCGTGGCGCAGGGTGAAAAAGTCTACGCCGCCAAATGCCAAACCTGCCACGGCGCCAAGGGCGTGGGCAAACCGGCTGATCCGCTGGCCGGCGGCATCGGCTCGCTCGCGTCCGGCCAACCCATGCGCACGGTCGGCAGCTATTGGCCTTACGCCACCACGCTGTTCGATTACACACGGCGCGCCATGCCCACCACCGCGCCGATGTCGCTGACCGACGAAGAAGCCTACGCCGTAACCGCTTATGTACTCAATCTCAACGGCATCGTGCCGGAAGCCGCGGTAATGAACGCGCAAACGCTGCCGCAAGTGAAAATGCCGAATCGCGACGGGTTTATCGACTACTCACGAAAATAAGCAAGCAAGCAAGCACAAAAGCAAGCACAAAAATAGTTTCCACCAGCGGGAGGGGTGACATGAGCGGCGCACCAGGTTTCGAATTCGATCCGTCGTGGCCCAAGCCACTCCCCGCGGGCTGGATCACCGGGCAACTGCCCTGTGTCTATGTCGATCATCGTGACCATGTGCTGATCGTCAATCGCGGCAATGGGGGCGGCAGGCAACGCCCGAAGAAATACAGGCCGGCGTGGGCGGCGTGTTCGCCGAAGTCGTGCATAGCGTGGATATCAGCAAGCAAGGCCTGGTTTACGCGGGTGATCGCCAGGGCGACCGCGTGCAGGTGTTCGACAAGTTGGGAAACTTCAAACGCAACCTCTGGATACGCACCGGCACGCCCGCACTGCCGGACAAGCGCGGCACAGCGTGGTGGACAGCCTTCTCGCCGGACAGCGCGCAAAAATATTTGTATGTGATGAACGGTCGTAACGAGCAGGTGCATGTCCTCGATCACGCGAGCGGAGATATTCTGTCGAGCTTCGGCCGGCCCGGTCATCAGCTCGGTGACTTCACCCACGGTCACAGTCTTGCGGTCGATAGCCGGGGCAATCTGTATGTGGCCGAAACCAACTGGGGACGGCGCGTGCACCGGTTTCGAATTTTATAAAATATTGTTTAAAAACATCATGGCACTGAAATTACGCAAACTCTCGTACGC
>JAYVQD010000404.1:0-5046 GCA_043777275.1 Nitrosomonadales bacterium | reverse complement strand
GAGCAACCATGAGTTTTTTTCACGTGCCGGACGCACGCTGATCGCGTTGCTGGCGGAACTGACCGCCGACGGCTACGTGTTCCGCGTGGATATGCGGCTGCGCCCGTACGGCGACAGCGGTCCGCTGGTGGCGAGCTTCGACATGCTGGAAAATTACTTTATTACGCAGGGACGCGAATGGGAGCGTTATGCGTGGATCAAGGGCCGCGTGCTCACCGGCGATCAGGGCCGCGAGCTGATGGCGCTGGTACGGCCCTTCGTGTTCCGCCGCCATCTCGATTACAGCGCGTTTGCGTCGATGCGCGAGCTGCACAGCCAGATACGCCGCGAGGTCGAGCGCCGCGACATGGCGAACAACATCAAGCTTGGCCGCGGCGGCATCCGCGAAATAGAATTTATCGCGCAGGTGTTTCAGTTAATACGCGGCGGACACGACGCCGCATTGCGCAAACAACCCACGCTGGAAGTATTGGCGCTGCTGGCCGAACGCGGCCTGCTGCCCCAAGCCGTCGTCACAGAACTCGCGCAAGTATATGTTTTTCTTAGAAATTTAGAACATCGCCTGCAATACCTCGACGACCAGCAAACGCATTCCCTGCCCACCAACGCCGACGATCAGGCACGTATTGCCGGCAGCATGGGAACCGCGGACTACGATGCCTTCGCCGCAGCGTTGACCAAGCATCGCGAAACGGTGGCGCGACACTTTGACGCCATCTTCACCGAAGCGCCCGCCGAACAACATGCACTCGCGCCCTTGTGGACGAACAGCAGCGAGGCGCCAGCCGGCATTTCTCACTTGGGCGCGCTCGGGTTTCAGCGGGCAGAGGAATTGCAGGCGCGCCTCGCACACATGCACGATTCCGCGCGCTACCGTCAGATGCCCGCCAGCAGCCAATTGCGCTTTGACCGCCTGGTACCGCTCGCCATCGAGAGCGCGGCAGCGGGCGCCAACGCCGATGCCACGCTGGAGCGGCTGCTGGTATTTCTGGAAGGCGTGAGCCGCCGCGAATCCTACCTGGCCTTGCTCGGCGAATACCCGCAGGCGCGCGCGCAGCTCACCGCGTTGATGCGCGCCAGCCCGTGGGTGGCGCAGTACCTCACGCAATATCCCATTCTGCTGGATGAGTTGCTCGATCCGCGCACGCTGCACACGCCGCCCGACTGGCCGGTGCTGGCCACCCAGTTGCGCACCGCCACAAACGATGCCAACGGCGACACCGAACAGCAGATGGATGTGCTGCGTCATTTCAAGCATGCGCAATCCATGCGTCTCGTAGCGCAGGATCTCGCGGGCGCACTGCCGCTCGAAACCCTGAGCGACCATTTATCCGATCTCGCCTGCGTGGTGCTCGCCGAAACGGTGCGGCTGGCATGGGAGGATGTGCGGCATCGCCACCGTCCCGCGCCTGCGTTCGCGGTAATCGGCTACGGCAAACTCGGCGGCAAGGAACTCGGCTATGCCTCCGATCTTGACCTGGTGTTTCTCTACGACGATGACGCGCCGGATGTAACCGGGGCCGCTGAAAACTACGCGCGCCTCGCGCAACGCATCAGCACCTGGCTCACCAGCACCACTGCGGCGGGAGCGCTTTACGACACCGATCTGCGACTGCGCCCCGACGGTGAGAGCGGCTTGCTGGTGAGTTCGCTGCAACGGTTTCGTGACTACCAGATGAACCGGGCGTGGGTGTGGGAACACCAGGCACTGACGCGCGCGCGCTTTGTCGCGGGCGACGCCGCGATCGGCCGCGCGTTCGAGGCGACGCGCCGCGACGTGTTGTGCCGCCAGCGCGACTTGCCGGCGCTACGCGCCGAGGTGGTGGCGATGCGGGAAAAAATGCATGCGGCGCACCCCAACCGCAGCGGCCTGTTCGATGTCAAACACGACCGCGGCGGCATCGTGGATGTGGAGTTCATCGTGCAGTATCTGGTGCTGGGCCACGCGCACCAGCATGCGGCGCTCACCGGCAACATCGGCAATCTCGCGCTGCTCAAGCTCGCCGCACAGTTGGGATTGATAGCCGATGCACCGGCGACCGCCGCGCACGCGGCGTATCGGGAATTCCGCCAGTTACAACATGCGCTGCGCTTACAGGGAGAACATTACGCGCGCGTGCCGCCAGACTCCGTTAGCGGACACGCGGCAGCAGTAAGTAACCTATGGCAGCAGGTGATGCCGGGCGGATCGAACACCCAGCCCAGCCCAGCGGCATAAACCGCATAAGCCGCTTAAGCCGCTTAAGCTGCCCCTCAACTCAACCCACAGCGCCGTACTCCGGCACATCCTGGCGCCGGCGAATCAGCTTATACGCGATCACCTCGCCCTTGCCCCGCACGTCCAGGGTTCTCGGGCCATCGAATTCATACAGTGCATGCATTCGCTGGTAGGTGGCCGTATCCACCAGCACCGCACCCGCGCTGGCCTCGTCGGTCACACGGCTCGCGAGGTTTACCGTATCACCCCACAGATCATAGATAAATTTCTTGATGCCGATCACGCCCGCCACCACCGGACCGGTGCTCATGCCGATATGCAATTGAAGATGCGTTGTTCCTATGGGCGGCAGCGTCTGCATATAGTCAAGCATGTCGAGCGCCATGCCGAGCATGGCATGGGTGTGTCCCCGCCCATCTGCGGCCGGCACATGCCCCGGGTGCTCGATCAGGCCGCCGGCCACCATATAGGCGTCACCGATGGTCTTGATTTTTTCCAGCCCGTATTTCTCTGCCAACTCGTCAAAATGCGAGAACACCCGGTTCAACGATTCGACAATCACGATGGGGGGCTGATCTCCCGACAGGCGCGTGAAGTCCTTGATATCCGCGAACATCACCGTGACATTCGCAAATCCGTCGGCAATCGTCGCAGAACTCGCCTTTAGCCGAACGGCGATCGACTCCGGGAGCACGTTGAGCAACAGCCGCTCGGATTGCACCTGCTCCGCCTGCAACAACACATGCTGCTCGTTCAGCGCGGTCAACAGCACCTCGCGCTGGCGCATGAAGTAACTCACCAGCACGAAGATGATGGACGACATTGCCACAAAATTGAGCGCAAAGAACACCGCGATGGTTTGCATGGACACATTCTTCGGCAGCTCGCTGGCGAGATAGAAGTCGAATACGCCGGATACCACCGCCAGAATCACATAGGCGACAAACCACGGAATCGACTCGCGCGCACTGTAAATGAGGATCGCGCCGATCGGCGCCAGCAGCGCCCACAGCATCACGCCCGACGAACTCACGTAGCTACCGATACTCCATTGCATCACGAACGGCACAAACAGGAACAGGCTGAGCTGCGTCAGCCGGAAAACATCGAAATTTAGCGTGCGCAGGTATATCGCCAGCGAAATCGCCGTCGCCACGATATAGGACAAGGGCACCGTCGCGGAGAATTTGATGCCCATGGCCCAATAGATCACCAACCACAACATCGAGCCGACGCCCATCATCGCGCTGGCGAAGATCAGCAGCGTCTTGCGCAGCCGGTCTTCCTCGCTATCCGCATCCGAAATGGCGCGGCTACTCAGCGCGTTCAACCGATCTCGAAGCATTTGGATCACGCGTAATCCTGAATCATTTTTTAGGACCCTGCCAAGTTGTGCTGCATTCTAATACGGAGCGCTCCCTGTTCGCCATGCGTAAGTTTGACTATGGGCACCGTGCCGCTCGTGCGCACCGCAGAAGTTAGCCTCCACCGCCGGCAAATGCGCTAAAATGTTAGCTCTCTCATTGAACTCTGACGGAGCACTCCATGTCGATGGCAGACCGCGATGGTCACATCTGGTACGACGGCAAGCTGGTGCCGTGGCGCAACGCCACCACCCACGTCCTCACGCATTCACTGCACTACGGTCTGGCGGTGTTCGAGGGCGTGCGTGCCTACAACACGGTTAAAGGCACCGCGATTTTCCGCCTGAAAGAGCACACCCAGCGGCTGCTCAATTCGGCGCACATCTACCTGATGAAAATCCCCTACAGCCTTGAAACGCTGATGGAGGCGCAAAAGGAGGTGGTGCGCGCGAATAAGCTCGAATCGTGCTACCTGCGTCCGATTGCGTTTTATGGCTCTGAAAAAATGGGCGTATCGCCCAAAGGCAACTCGGTGCATGTCGCGGTCGCCGCATGGCCGTGGGGCGCCTATCTCGGCGAAGAAGCCATTGAAAAAGGCATTCGCGTCAAAACCTCGTCGTACGCGCGCCACCACGTCAACGTATCGATGACCCGCGCCAAATATTCCGGCACCTACGCCAACTCCATCCTCGCCAACCTTGAAGCCACCGAGCACGGTTACGACGAAGGCCTGCTGCTGGATGTAGACGGTTTTGTGGCTGAGGGTTCCGGCGAAAACCTGTTCATGGTTAAAGACGGCAAAATCTACGAGCCCGAGTTAAACAGCGCGCTGATCGGCATCACCCGCGACGCCATCATCACGCTCGCGCACGACATGGGCTACACCGTCGGCACCAAACGCATCACGCGTGACGATTTGTATATCGCCGACGAAGCCTTCTTCACCGGCACCGCCGCCGAAGTCACGCCCATACGCGAGCTGGATGGCCGCACCATCGGCAGCGGCGCGCGCGGGCCGATCACCGCCCAACTGCAAAAAGCGTTTTTCGACTGTGTGAACGGCAAATCCGAAAAGCACGCCGACTGGCTGACGCCGGTGGCGGCGTAGAACGTACCATGGCCGAGCAAACTGACAACAAATCGCGGCACATCGAAGTCACGGCGACTGACCTGCCGCTGCACTGCCCCACGCCGGCCATGCTGCTGTGGAACGCACACCCGCGCGTGTTCATGCCGATTGAAACCACCGGCGAAGCGCTGTGCCCGTATTGCGGCACGAAATACACGCTCAAGGGCGGGCCGGCAAAGTCTGGGCATTAGTTGCACGCGGATTTGAACCACTTCACTTGCAGCGCAAACAAATTGGTCCCCTCGCCCCGCTTGCGGGGAGAGCAACCGTGTCAAGAGGAAGGCTGAATTTTCCATGTTTGATTTGTTTTTAGCATAGCGTTGAGTATGGTCAGC
>JAYVQD010000403.1:0-5054 GCA_043777275.1 Nitrosomonadales bacterium | reverse complement strand
AGCGGCGGCGTTGGCGGCGAATTTGCGCTGTGAATCGATGTAAATCTGGAAGTTCTTGATGCCCGGATCGGGCGTGCGGTTGTTGAAATTAAACGCCGTGCCGCCGGAATAGGCGACGTTGACCGGCTTGCCGCGATCCAGAACCTGAAACGTGTAGGACAAAGTGCCCGGGGTATGGCCCGGCGTATGCGTGAGCGTCACCGTGGATTCGCCGAGGGTAATTTTCATGCCGTCAGTGGCGGTGATGTCGCGCTTGGGCGCCATGGTCTTGTAGCGGTTCGGATATTTTTCCACCAGATTCCAGTCGGGATCGCTCAGGACGACACGCATCCCGGATTTGGCATAGCGCGTTTGCAGCATTTCCGCGCCGCCGATGTGATCGCCATGCGCGTGCGAGATCAGCAGGTATTTGATGTTGGCGGGATCGAGGCCGACTTTTTTCATGCCGCCGATGATCAGTTCCTCGGAGTTGTAGGGATAGATCGTGTCGAAGAGGATGATGCCTTCCTTGGTCGTCAAGGCCCACGCGGAGTGAATTTTGCCGCCGACAAAATACAGGTTGTCGAACACCTTGGCCGGCTCGGTGTACCAGGACTCACGCGGCGGCGCCCTGGAAGGGTCGGTGACATAAAACGCCGGAACGTCGCTGGTGTTTTCGCCTTCGCTCTGCGGTAGCAGGCAGGTTCTGACCAAGGTGCCAAGGAACTCAAAGCCGGCCGCGCTCTTGGCAGATGCCAGCGCTTTTGAAATCTCCGCCTCGAAGTCTCTTTTCGCGGAAACCTGCTGAGACGATACGGTGACGGTATTGATTGCGGCAATAACGCCACATGCTGCAGCGACCTTGCGAATATTTGATTGCATAACTTCTCCGATACTATTGGTTAGTACGCTTATCGTGTTCAGTGCGACCGTAATATCTGGCCTGGGATGGCGCCCGTATGTTTGCCGTGCTGATACAAAATTTGCCCATTCACCACCACCTGCGATATCCCCTCGGCCCTGGCATAAAGACGCGTGCCGCCTGCCGGTAAGTCCTTGACCGGCGTAGGCCGCTGCGGCGAGTTAATCTTGTTTTCGTCGAACACCACGATGTCAGCCGCAGCGCCGATTTCCAGCCGGCCGCGGCCTTTGATGCCGAAGAAATCGGCGGGCTCGGAGGTGATGCGTTGAATGGCGCGCTCAAGGGTGAGCGCTTTTTGTTCGCGCACCCAGTGGCCCAGCAGATAAGTGGTGTAGCCCGACTCGCACAACATATCGAGATGCGCGCCGGCGTCGGACAGGCCGATCAGGGTGCGTGAATCCCGAATGGCATCCGCCAGCGCGGCCTTGTCGGTGTTGGCGCGTGGCACCACGTATTTCACCCGTAGCTGGTCTTCGACCGCGATGTCAAAGAACACATCGTCGGGATCTTTGCCGCGCGCTTTGGCGACTTCGCCGATGGTCATGCCTTCAACCATTTTCAACGAAGGATTTTCAACGGAGATGATGGTGACGTTTTGTGCCAGGCCTGCCCATTTGCGTCCGAGCTTCAGTTCGTCCTTAAACGTTTTTCTAAAGTTGGCGTCGGCGTAGATCGCCATCTGGGTTTCGAATGACGCATCGAACACGTCCTTGGTCGCGTTCATTTCCGTAAACATGAAGGGCCGTCGCAGATTCATGTCGTAGAGCAGAGGGCGGGTGAGTATCTGCGGCAGCGCGCCGCGCTTGATGAGCGGTGCGACGCGTTCGAGAATTTCAGCGATAGCGTTTGGTTTCTCGACAAGATTGTGCAGCGACAGCCACGTCACCGGGCGTTCGCTGGCATCGAGCATGAATTTCAGAAATTCTTCTTCGTCTGCCGCGAGCTCGGAGTAGCGTTTTGTGAGCGCCATCTCGATCACGCCGCGCTTCAATGATTTAAGCACGCCGCAGTATGCGGTGAGTTCATCGCGGCTTGCGAGCCGCGCTGACAGCGGCTTGCCGCCGTGGCCGATGTGCTGGCGGCTGGCGGTGGTGGAAAACCCCCACGCGCCCGCCTGCATGGCATCGCGCAACAAGCCCGCTATGGTTTGCGTTTCCTCGATGGTGGCTGCGCGTTCGTTGGCTTGCGCACCCAGCACGTAGGTGCGAAACGGCGAGATCGGCGCGATAAATCCCAGATTGATCGCCGAGCCGCGTTTGGCGGCAGCATCCATGAATTGCGGAAAAGTTTCCCAATCCCAGCGTATGCCTGCGGTCAGCACGTCGCTATCGATGCCTTCGACCGTGACCAGATCTTCGGTCAGCAATCCGCGTGCCGCAGGCCTGCACGGCGCGATGCCGACGCCGCAGTTGCCCATCATCACGGTGGTAACGCCGTGTTCGCTGGAACTCGACAGCAGTTGATCCCAGGTGATCTGCGCGTCGTAATGGGTATGCGGATCGACAAAGCCGGGGCACACAATTTTGCCGGTGGCGTCAATCGTGTTTGCTGCCGTGGCGTTGATTTTGCCGATAGCGACGATTTTGCCGTTTTGCACCGCTACGTCGGCGCTAAATCGCGCGCCGCCCTTGCCGTCGATGATGGCGCCGTTTTCGACAATCAGATCGTAGGCCATGCCGGCTTCTCCCAAAAAACGTTTTTCGCGGAAACACGCTACACACCAACTTGTAATCATAACCTCCCCTCGGGCATCCCGCACATTTGTCAGGCTCGGCGATTTGGATGCATACTGGCGTCGGGATATATAGTCCAAACTGCCAAACTTTCTCGGGAAGACCCTATGAAGACCAGCCTGTCAGCAAGCGTGGTTGTCGTTTGTGCAACCGTTTCCGGCGTGTGTGCGGCGCAGCGCGCAGCGCCCGATGCCTATCCTTCCAAGCCGATTCGTTTGATCGTGCCGCAGGCTCCCGGCGGCAGCAACGACATCATGGCGCGCACCATCGGCGCGCAGCTTGGCGAGCGCACGGGCCGCCAGGTGGTGGTGGACAATCGCCCCGGCGCCGAAGGCATGATCGGCAGCGAAATGGTGGCGCGCGCGCCACCCGACGGCTATACGTTGCTGATGGCATCGACCGCGTTCACCATGAATCCCGCGGTGATTAAAAAGCTGCCGTACGATCCGATCAAGGATTTTACGTTTGCCGCGACGCTCGGCCGCGGGCCGGTGTTGATTACCGTTGGGCCTTCGCTGCCGGTCAATTCGATTAAGGAATTGGTTGCGCTGGGAAAATCCAAGCCCAATTACATCACCATGGCGTCGGCGGGTGGCTTCATGCATTTCGTGTCGGCGATGTTTCGCAGCCACGTGGGTATCGACGCGGTGATCGCGCTCTACAAGGGCGGCGTTCCGGCATTGAGTGACGTGACGGGCGGCCACGCGCATATGGCAGTGGCGACGGTGCCGACGGCGAATCCGTCACTGCGTGGCGGCAAGGTGCGGGCGCTGGCGATTGGCAGCACCAAACGTCTGGCGATACTGCCCGACCTGCCTACCGTGGATGAAGCCGGATTCCCCGGTTATGAAGCGTCGATCTGGTGGGCATGGGCGGCGACCGGCGGCACACCTGCCGCAGTCATCAACAAACTGAACAGCGAGGTCGCGGAAATACTCAAAAGTCCCGACAACGCCAAGCGCTTCGCCGCCGAGGGTGCGGAAATCGAAACACGCTCGCCTGCCGATATTCGCAAGATGATCGCTGCTGATCTGATCAAGTGGGAGAAGGTCGCGCAGGACGCCAAAATGCCGAAGCAGTAAGTGGATCCCTGCGCGCTAATTCATCAATCCGTAAAATTTGCCCGCGTTCTCGCACGTGACTTTGCGCACCACGTCAGCGGGCAAGCCCTCGAACTGTTCAGCGATGAAGCGGGACGATTCCGGCCACACGCCGTCGGTGTGCGGGTAGTCGGAGCCCCACATCAACGTTTCCACGCCCAATTCGTCAATGAGTTTCAAGCCGATGCGATCAAACTGAAAAGTGGCCTTGCACTGACGCCGCCAGTAATCGCTGGGTTTCATTTTCAGGCCGAGATCGCGGAAGCGGTCTTCCCACTCGAAATCCATGCGATCGAGCACATAGGGTATCCAGCCGATGCCGCTTTCGCCGAACGAGATGCGCAGGTTCGGGTAACGCTCCAGCACGCCCGCGCCGATCACTCCGGCGATGATGTTGGACAGGTTCAACTGAAAACCGCTGACGCGCGTAAACATCGCGGCGCGCTGCACTTCCTTGGGCGTGCGCGCGCGTTCCTCCGGTGACACCGACGGAAAGGTGTGAAAGTGCAGTGGCAAGTTGACTTCGCTCACCGCCTGCCACAGCGGCTCCCACATCGGGTGAAACATCGGCGCCATGTCCCATGAACACGACAGCTCCAGTCCGCGCAGGCCGATCTTCGCGGCGCGATGCACCTCTGTCACCGCGTCGTCGACATTGCCGTACGGCAGGCACGCCAGACCGATCAAGCGATCCGGCGCATGACTGCAAAAATCCTTCAGCCAGTCGTTGTAAATGCGAAACATCTCCTTTGCGGCTTCCTGATCGCCCAGACGCGTTGCCGCGCCGAGAATGCCGAAGATGACCTCGGCATCGACGCCGTCCATCTTCGCATCCTTCAAACGCAGCGCCGGATCGGTGGGGCGGCGCTTGCCGTGCTTTTTGTAGTCATTGAAAAGGCCCGCTTCGTCCATGCGGTCGACGCGGTGGTTTTGTCCCGGCACCAGCTTCGCGCCCGAAGGCCCCACGCCGCACACCAGCCCGTAGGACTGGCCGCTTTGGGATGTCCAGTGCGGCCCGTCCGGCCCCTCCGCGACATGAGGCATGCGCGCTTTGAGCGCGGCGCTGGCGTTGGCGGTAAACAGGTCGGGCGGCAGCCACGGCAGGTCAATGTGACTGTCGGCGGAAATGCGTTCATAGCGCATGGTTCATCCTCCTGTCGAAAAGTTGATGCTAATCCTGTTCGCCGGGGGCGGCAAGCGCCTTCATCCTTTGCACTTACAGCTAGTGTAGTGCTTCATATTTAACGGAACCATTAGCAATTCGTCGGGTCCAAGTATTATCAGTTTTACTTCGGAGTCGGCGATGCGTGTGGCAAGTGT
>JAYVQD010000402.1:0-5061 GCA_043777275.1 Nitrosomonadales bacterium | reverse complement strand
ACCTTGCCGAGTTGCTGCGCAGTCACCCGCACGTGGAGTACAACATCGAAGGCAACCCCTTTGAAAACATGCTGGCGTATGCCGGCAAAGTACGTCCGCATCAATGCACGCTGGTGCCGGACGATCCGGCGCAATTTACCTCGGATCATGGCTGGGATCTGACGCGTGATGCGCAGCGTCTGAAGCCGGTGATTGCCGAATTGAAAGCGTTGGGTGTGCGCGTGAGTCTGTTTATGGATGCCGACGCAGAGGGCATCTCGCGGGCAGCGGAGATAGGCGCTGATTGTGTGGAGTTATATACCGAGCCCTATGCAAAAGCCTTTGGCACGCCCGTCCAAACGGCGGTCATCGCGCAATTTGCTGCGGCAGCAAAGGCCGCTCGCCAGGCAGGGCTGACGGTGAACGCCGGTCATGATTTGAATCAGGCGAATCTCGTTCCGTTTCTCGCCGCAGTTAAACCGGTGGCGGAGGTGTCGATAGGCCATGCCCTGATCGCCGACGCTATCGAATGGGGCTTGGCCGCCACGGTGCGGGCGTATATCGCCGCGATAGCGCGTGCTAACGAAGATGAGACGGGGGCCACGTGATATTCGGCATCGGCGTTGATCTGGTCGAAACGCCACGCATCGCGCGCCTTCTCGAACAATACGGCGAACGTTTTGCAAGGCGTGTGTTGACCGAGTTGGAGTGGCCAGGCTACCAGCGCACCAATAAACCGGTGTTATTCGTCGCCAACCGCTTCGCCGCCAAAGAAGCGTTTTCCAAAGCCATGGGCACGGGGTTTCGTTATCCCGTTACACTGCAAAATATCAGCGTAGTGCAAAACAAAGCGGGCAAACCCGGGTTTGTCACCAGCGCAGCGCTTAGCGCGATGCTGGCGCAGCATGAGATTGTCGGCCATCACCTCACCATCAGCGACGAAAAAAGCATGGCTTGCGCTGTCGCTATACTAGAAAAGTGAATAAAAACATGAGCTTACATCTTGGCCCCGTGATGCTGGATGTGGTTGGCGCCACATTGTCCAGCGACGATCGCAAACGCCTGCTGCATCCGCTGACCGGCGGCGTTATTCTGTTTTCGCGTAATTTTCAATCGCCTGAGCAACTGACCGCGCTCACCGCGGAAATCCACGCGCTGCGCACGCCGCCCTTATTGATTGCGGTGGATCACGAAGGCGGGCGCGTGCAGCGTTTTCGCGACGGCTTTACTGCGATTCCGCCGATGCGTGAGTTGGGTGCCGTTTGGGAAAAGAACGCGACGCAAGCCAGGCAACTGGCGCAGGAGACCGGCTTTGTGCTCGCCACCGAACTGCGCGCGCACGGCGTTGATCTCACCTTTGCGCCGGTACTGGATGTGGATTTCAAACGCAGCAGCGTTATCGGCGACCGCGCGTTTCATGCCGATCCTGAAATTATCGCGCCGCTGGCGCAGGCGCTGGTGCATGGCTTCAATCTGGGCGGCATGTCGTCGGTGGGTAAGCATTTTCCGGGGCATGGCCACGTGCGCGCGGATTCGCATCACGAAATCCCGGTGGATGACCGCTCATACGTCGATATCGAGCAATGCGACTTGATTCCGTTCCGGAGACTGATCGGCGCGGGCTTGGGCGCGGTGATGCCGGCGCATGTGATTTATCCGCAGGTCGACGCGCTACCCGCCGGGTTTTCGCCGAAGTGGCTTAAACAAATTCTGCGTAAACAACTTGAGTTTGATGGCGTGATTTTCAGCGACGATCTGTCGATGGAGGGCGCCAAAGGTGCTGGCGGCATCGTTGCGCGCGCCAACGCCGCGCTCGGCGCGGGATGCGACATGGTGCTGGTGTGCAACGACGCGGGCGCGGCGGATGAATTGCTGGCCGGACTTGAGTATCACATGCCCGCCGTAGGGCAAGTGCGTCTGGCGGCGATGCGCGGGCGCGGCGCCGTACAGGGTATGTCCAAGCTACGTGACAATGCCGAGTACACGCGAGCATTGGCCGCTGTGGCCACGATCGGCAAGCGCGAAGGCGATTTGTTCGCGTAGCAGCGCACACAGGCACTCTACACAACATGGCCAATCTCACCACTGCAACTACTGCAACCAATGCAGCCTTGCTGGCCTGCCGGCAATGCAGCCGGCTGGCGGGTTTTCTGGCGCAAGTGCGCAAAGACAATCCCGATTACCACGCGCGGCCGGTGTTGCCGTTTGGTGTCGCCTCGCCCAAATTGTTGATCGTCGGGCTTGCGCCTGGCATGCATGGAGCGAACCGCACGGGGCGTCCCTTCACTGGCGACCACGCAGGCATATTGCTCTACAAAACCCTTCATAAACATGGACTTGCAAATCAACCTGAGGGGGCGAGCACGGACGACGGTTTGAAGCTAAAGCATTGCCGCATCACCAACGCAGTGAAATGCCTGCCGCCGGAAAACAAACCGCTGCCGGCTGAAATCAAGCAGTGCAATGGCTACCTGCGCGCGGAGATCGCGGCGCTGCCTCAGTCCGCAGCGCTGTTTGCGCTGGGCAATGTTTCGCATCAGGCTATTTTGCGCGCGCTGGATTTGAAGCTGAAAGATTATCCGTTCAAGCACGGTGCCTGCTACGAACTGCCTGAGGGACAAGTGCTGTTCGACAGCTACCATTGCAGCCGCTACAACACCAACACGCGGCGGCTCACGCCGGCGATGTTCGATACCGTGGTAGCGTCGATAGCGCGCCACATCAAATAAGCGATTTTCAGGCATGGGCGAGCCTGTTACCGCCGCTACTGTAGCAGCGACTATCGCGGCAACGCTGGCCGATCTGCCGCACCTGCCGGGCGTCTATCGCATGGTCAATACGGCGGGCGAAGTGCTCTACGTCGGCAAGGCCATCGACCTCAAAAAGCGCGTTTCCTCTTACTTTCAAAAGCCCGCCGGTTTGTCACCGCGTATCCAGCTTATGGTGGCGCAAGTGGTGGCGGTGGATACCACGGTTACGCGTTCCGAAGCTGAGGCGCTGCTGCTGGAAAGCAACTTAATAAAAACATTAAGTCCTCGCTATAACATACTGTTTAGAGACGATAAATCATATCCTTATCTGGTCGTAACCGGACATCAGTTTCCCCGTCTCGGCTTTCATCGCGGCACGCTAAACAAGAAAAATCAGTACTTTGGCCCGTTCCCCGGCGCGGGTGCGGTGCGCGAGAGTATTCAACTTCTACAAAAGGTTTTCCAGCTCCGCACCTGCGAGGATTCGGTGTTCGCCAATCGCTCGCGTCCGTGTCTGCTGCACCAGATACGGCGCTGCACCGCACCGTGCGTCGCTCACATCTCCGAGCCTGATTACGCACGCGATATTCGCAGTGCAACATTATTTCTCTCCGGTAAAGAAGATGAAGTCATCGAAAGCCTGATTGCCGGCATGAATGCCGCCGCCGAATCGCAGCATTACGAAGAGGCTGCGCTGCGCCGCGATCAGGTCTCCGCGTTGCGCGCCGTGCGCGAAAAACAGTATGTCAGCGACGTCGCCGGCCGCGACGCCGACGTGATCGCCTGCGCGCGCGAAGGCGGTATCACCTGCGTGAACTTGGTGATGATCCGTGGCGGGCGGCACCTCGGAGACCGCAACCATTTTCCCAAACATGCCGATGCGGTGGACGAAGGGCAGGTGGTCGAGGCCTTTATCAGCCAGCACTATCCGCATCACGGCGTGCCGCCGCTCATTCTGACCCGGCACGCGCTGGATGCCGAAGCGTTGGAAAGCATGCTGGCGGAACATGCCGGCTACAAAGTGCAAATCATCACGCGACCCACCGGCCCGCGCCGCATCTGGCTGGAGATGGCGGAAAAAAATGCGCTAATCGGCGCAAAGCACACCGCCACGCTGCAAGCCAATCAGGAATCGCGTCTTGCGGCGCTTCAGCAAGCCCTGAGCCTGCCCGAATCCGCGCAGCGCTTCGAGTGCTTCGACATCAGTCACACCATGGGCGAGGCCACCGTCGCGTCGTGCGTGGTCTACGATCGTTCCGCGATGCAGATCAGCGAATACCGCCGCTTCAACATCACCACACCCAAACCGGGCGACGACTACGGCGCCATGCGCGAAGTGTTGCAACGGCGTTATCGCAAGCTGGTCACCACCGAGGCCAAAATGCCCGATGTGGTGATTGACGGCGGCAAGGGCCAACTGGGCATCGCGATAGAAGTCATGAGCGAACTGGGGATCAGCGACGTGATACTGGTGGGCGTGGCCAAGGGCGAGGCCCGTACGCCGGGACTGGAATCCTTGTGGATACCGGGCCGTGAACAACCGTATCTGCTGGGGCCCGAGCATGCCGGCCTGCATCTGGTGCAGCAAATCCGCGATGAGGCGCACCGCTTTGCCATCACCGGCCATCGCGCGCGGCGCGGCAAGGCGCGCACGCAGTCACCGCTCGAAGATATCGCCGGGGTGGGAGCCAAGCGCCGGCAACGATTGCTCGCGCATTTTGGCGGCTTGCGCGGCTTGCAGGCCGCGAGCGTGGACGAACTGGCGAAAATTGAAGGCATCAGCCAGGCATTGGCTGAGAAAATCCATCAGGAACTGCATTGACGCCGCATTGAAGGAATACTCGCGTTACTATAGCGGTTAACAACAACAGCGCTGTCATGCCCCTTACACTACCCACGATTCTGACCTGGTTGCGGATCACTTTGATCCCGCTGTTCGTCGGTATCTTTTATTTTGATCAAAGCTGGGTAACCGTGGCTAATCAAAATCTGGTTGCCACCGTTATTTTCGTGGCTGCCGCAGTCACCGACTGGCTCGACGGCTGGCTTGCGCGCAAGTTAAATCAAACCTCCGCGTTCGGCGCTTTTCTGGACCCGGTGGCCGATAAACTCATGGTAGCGGCGGCCCTGATTATTTTGGTGCAGTTGGGGCGCGTAGACGCCATCATCGCGCTTATCATGATAGGACGCGAAATCGCCATCTCCGCGTTACGCGAGTGGATGGCGCAACTCGGTCAATCAAAAAGCATCGCGGTTTCTTTTTTAGGCAAACTTAAAACCGCCACGCAGATGATTGCGATACCGATGCTGCTTTATCATGACCGCCTGGGGC
>JAYVQD010000401.1:0-5112 GCA_043777275.1 Nitrosomonadales bacterium | reverse complement strand
CGAGGCGCAGCTCGCGAAGCTCCAGCAAATGCCACACCTTGTCCGCTCATTCTTCAAAGCTCCTTCTGTCGCCTATGTTGGCGACTGCTGAGTAAGCGTCGCGGCAATTTTGCGTATCTCGTCCGGTGAGCGCTCGCCCGCGAGTGGCGTGCCCGGTATCAGGTGCTTGCCCATCGCGGCCAGTGTGCCCACCAGCACCGGCTCGTAGCCCGCCTCGCGTATCAGGCCGGACGCCACCGTGATCGCGTTCGGGTCGTCACCCGCAATCGGCATGCCCACGCGCTCGCTCGCGCTTGCAGCCACCGCCATTTTGGCTGCGCCGATGGCATTGAAAGCGCGCACGATACGCGCGCCCGGCAAAAACTCCATCGACGAAAGCCCCGCGCCTTTTTCGCGCGCCGCGACCGCCATATCGCCGTCGCGCGCGACGATGGGGTTGGAGGTATCGATGATGATCTTGCCTTTGATTAAATCCGCCAGGTCTTTGCCGACACTGGGCAGCGCTTTGTACGGCACCGCGATCAGCAGCACCGCGCCAAACGCGGCGGCTTCACGCGGCGTGCCGGCGCGCGCGTTGGGGCCGAGGCTGGCAGCGAGCTTTTTGTCGTCTTCGAGATTGAGCGACGAGAACATCACTTCGTGTCCGGCCTTCACCCAGGCGCCGCCGACGGCGCTGCCGACGCGGCCCGAGCCGACGATGCCGATTTTCATTTTGCCTGCGGCGCCGGTTTGGGCGAGTGCTGTCAACGGCAGGTGGCCCAAGGTCAGCGTGGCGAAGGTTGCGGCGGCGGTCTGCATAAATCCGCGGCGGGAGTGTTGCGGCGGTTTGGTGGAATTATCGAATTTCATGGCGAGTCTCCTTAATGGGTTGTCTGCTAATTGACCAGCGTTGGATAGGCAAAGTTGCAATGATGCGCTGTGATGCGCGGCGAGAGAAACGCATACAGTAGTGATGCGACGGCAAATGTGCAAGTCCAGATGCTGCGCCGGTACTTTGCGGGGGTAATATTGGGGCGTCACAGTGTTGCAGTGGCCGTGCATTTGGTGCTTAATTGATGCTTAACGTTCGTCACCGAAGGCTTCAGTTTTGCGTATCCGATAAGCCATGGTTGCAGCCCGACTCTTTCAGCTTTTATTCGTCAGCGCCGCCGTATTGGTGGGGCTGGGGTTGGGCGTGGGTGCGGCCCCATGTTTCGCCAATACGCGGGAGCAGAATGCGACGTATCCGGTCAAGCCCATCCGCATTATCGTGGCGTCATCGGTGGGCGCGGCGGACGATTTTTTTGCGCGCTTGCTGGCAGACGATCTGGAGTTGACGTATCAGCGCCGCGTGCTGATTGAAAATCGTCCGGGCGCGGGCGGGTTGATCGGCAACAAACGTGTGTCGCAAGCGCCCGCCGATGGCTACACCTTGGGCATGGTTGGCGTGACGCGGATTATCACCGAGTTGATGCGCGAGCAGCCGCCGTTCCGCGCACTGGGCGATATTGTCGGCGTGGCGCACGTGGCGTCGATCACCAATGTGCTGGCGGCGACGCGCACGCTGCCGGTGAGCACCGCGCGCGAGTTCGTGACTTACGCGCGCTCGCGTCCTGGCGAGCTGAACTATGCGTCACTCGGCATCGGCTCGGCATCGCATCTGGCGGCGGAAGTGTTCTCGCGCGCACTCGGCATCGACGCGGTGCATGTGCCGTTCAGAATGGCGACCGATTCGTTTGTCGAGATGGCGCTGGGCCGCGTGCATTACGCGATTTACACGCTACCGGCGGCGCTGGGTCCGGTGCGCGAAGGGCGGCTGCGCGCGCTGGCGGTGATGACGCCGCAGCGCAGCCCGACATTGCCGAACGTGCCCGCCATCGCCGAGGTGGGGTTGCCCGAAGCGCAGTTCGACAGTTGGTGCGGCATTGTCGCGCCCACTGGCACGCCGCGCCGCATCGTTGAACAATTGCACAGCGACATCATGCGCGCGCTGCGCAAGTCGGCATTGCGTACGCGCTTCGTCAATCAGGGCGCCGAGTCAACGCCCGACACCACGCCCGATGGTTTCATGCGTCACATGCAAGAGGAGTATCTGCGCTTTCAGTCGATCATTCGCGTGGGTAACATCAAGCCCGAGTGATCGGTTGCGGACTACGCTTATTTTTTCTTTATTTTTTCCGTGAAGGAGTGAATCATGACGATAAAGCTTAACCATCTGCACATCAAAACCAAAACGCCGGAAAAAACCGCGAAGTTTTACGTCGATACCTTCGGCGCAACCATCACCAGCCAATCGCCCACCGGCGGTTATCGCGTTGATCTCGACGGCTTGTCGTTGAACATCACCGAGCTGCACCCGACGCAAAAGCGCGCGCAAAACTATGGCATGGAACACATCGCCATGGACACCGATGACCTCGATGCGCTGGTTGCCAAACTCAAAGCGCAAGGCATCGGCATTCTGGAAGAGACCGTAGTTTCCGGCGGACGCCGCGTGTGTTTTTTCGAGGGGCCGGACGGCGTGCAGCTTGAATTTATCGAAATGAAGTAACGACGAACTATCATAAGTATATGTTTTTAAACAATAAATTATGGAGTTATCGATGACAAAATCAGATCCGTTACGCGTGGCGTTTATCGGTGCAGGCGGACGCTGGGGCCCCAGCGCTCACGGCCCCGCGCTGCAAAAGCTGCCGGAAATTAATCTCTACGCGGTATGCACCGCGCACGCTGACACCGCGCAGGCAGCGGCCGACAAGTATGGCGTGAAAAAAGCCTACGGCGATGTCAAAACCATGGGTGCTGATCCGCAAATCGAGGCCGCGCTGGTGGCGGTGCGCGTGCCGGCACACTACAAAATCACCATGGAGGCGCTGGAGGCCGGCAAGCACGTTTACTGCGAGTGGCCGCTCGGCGCCAACACCAAAGAAGCCGAAGAAATGGCGGCGATGGCACGCAAGAAGAATGTGCGCACCATGGTCGGCTTGCAGCGCCGCGCATCACCCGCGTATCTGTACATGCGCGAGCTGATCCAGCAGGGCTACGTCGGCAAAATACTGTCGGTGAACATGACGCACATGGGCAGCGGCGTACTCACGCGCCCGTCGGATCGCACCTGGCAAAAGGACGTGAACCTCGGCGCCAATACGCTGACGATTACCTTCGGGCATTCCATGGACGCGTTGTGCATGGTCGCGGGCGAGTTGGCGGAAGTATCCGCCGTGGTCAGCACGCAAGTGCCGCAGTGGTTCGAGACCGACACCAAACAATACGTCGATGTCACCGCGCCCGACAACGTGATGCTCACCGGCAGGCTCGACAACGGCGCAGTGGTCAGCGTCAACCTCGGCGTGCATCCGTATCACGGCAGCGGCTACCGTTTTGAAATCTACGGCACCGAAGGCACGCTGATGATGATCGGCGGCGGCGATGCCGGCATGGAATTAAAACGCAAAATCATGGGCGGAAATATTCACGATAAAGACGACAAAGGGCTAAAGGAATTGCCCGTGCCCGAAAAATTCAAATGCGTGCCCGAAGAAATCCGCAACGGCGGCCCGGCATACGACGTGGGCCAGATGTGGGTCAAGTTCGCCGAAGCGATCCGCACCGGCTCTGCCGTCGAAGCCGATTTCGACCACGCCGTGCGGCGACATAAAATGCTGGATGCGATTCGCCGCGCATCTGAAACCGGGCAGCGGCAGAAGGTGGTGTTGTAGCCGATACGTGCCACATTCAACCTGCCCTGTCATTCCAGCCCGCGCGGGAATGACAGCTTGGCAGGTTTTTAGCGCCAGCGTATTGAATCGCAGAGGGCATGAGCACGCGCACTAAAATCTCGCTTGTTTTGTTCGTCGCGGCAGGCAGCTTTCTTCCAGCCGGGTGGGCCGCCGCGCAGCGCTATCCGGCCAGACCGGTGCGGCTCATCGTGCCGGCCCCGCCCGGCGGCGGGCTCGATATCGTGGCGCGCACGCTGGCGCAAAAACTCGCCGAGCCCTTCAAGCAATCGGTGGTGGTGGACAACCGCCCTGGCGCTGGCGGCAGTGTCGGCGTCGAAACCGTGGTGCGGGCGAGCCCCGACGGTTACACCCTGATGCTGGTGTCGGCGGGCTATGCCGCGAACGCAGCGATCTACAAATTGCCGTACGACCCGCTGAATGACGTAACGCCGGTGGTGCTGATCGGCGAGACCGGCTACGTGATGGCGCTCAATTCCGCGCTGCCGATTCAGAACATCAAAGAACTCATCGCGCATGACAAGGCGAATCCGGGCAAGCTCAATTATGGCTCCGGCGGTTCCGGCGGCAGCAATCATCTTGTCACCGAATACTTCAATCAGATGGCGGGCACCAAAATCACGCATGTGCCGTACAAGGGCATGGGCTCCGCGTTGAACGAGCTGATCGGCGGGCAGATACAGCTCGTCATCGGTGTCATGGTGCAAATGATCCCGCATGTCAGATCAAACCGCGTGCGTGGCCTTGCGGTGACGACCGCCAAGCGCTCCAGCGCCGTACCTGAATTGCCAACGATAGGTGAGACGGTGCCGGGCTACGAAGCCGTGTCGTGGAACGCGGTACTGGGGCCGAAGGCGCTACCCAGGGATGTCGTGGCGCGCTGGAACAGCGAGGCCAATCGCATCCTGCTAATGAACGATGTAAAAGAGCGCTTGGCGAACGATGGCATGGTGGCTGTCGGTGGTGCACCGGATCGTGTCGCGGAAGTACTCAAGCGCGATATCGGGAAGTGGCAGCGCGTGGTTAAGACGGTCGGGATCAAGACGGAAGGCTGAATCGCTTTGGGTTTTGTGCGGGTGCTTTTTGCCGGGTTGCTTGTGTGCGAACCGAGCGGGAATGTACTTATGATCTTGGGAGGATCTGATGTAGAAGAGGCGGCAATCGTCCAACTTTGGAAGGTCAATTTCACGTGCGGCAATGACTGCTACTCGGCCTTTGCTGCCAGTGGCGTCCACGACTGGGTCCGCCTGCTAAAGGCGGCTAACCGGACAGTCGTCTATACATACGTCGCGGGCCAGCTTGATCTTGTCAACTTTTCATTGAGGGTTTAAGCCGCTCTTTTTGTCAGCCGAGCGGATTGGCTGTCGTTTGCCGCCTTGATCGATTGGGTATCGCA
>JAYVQD010000400.1:0-5113 GCA_043777275.1 Nitrosomonadales bacterium | reverse complement strand
GTGCCCCAGTGCCTGTATCATCGTCTGAGCGTAGCGTTCAAAGCGTGCTTCCAATCCGTTTCCCATGACAATTCTCCCTGAATGTACGATGATGGCGGGAGTATGACATAATTATTAACATAGTACAACTAGCTCAGCGCCAACCTACGAATTTGCTGCGCAACTACCGCTTCTTCTTTTCCGCCTTTAACTCCGCTTCCAATTCCGGCAACGCCGTTTTCATCACGTGAAACGCATCCAGCGACGCCGGCCCGCCGCAATATAAAAACGAATGCAAACACATTTCGCTTAACTCGGTTTTGCTGATGCCGTTACGCAGCGCGCCGCGCAGGTGAATCTTGATTTCGTTGGGGCGGTTTAACGCGATGCATTGCGCCAGCGTGACCATGCTGCGGTCGCGCAACGACAAACCCTTGCGGTTCCACACGCTGCCCCAGGCGAATTCGGTGGCGATTTCCTGGAACGGCAGGGTGAACGCATCGGCGTTTTTGAAGGCGCGTTTGACGTAATCTGCCCCCAATACTTTACCGCGCGTGGCGATGCCGGCTTTGAAGGCTTTGCTGCGGGCGGGTGTTTTTGTTGGTTTTTTCATGGCGTTCCTTGGGTTGTGAATTGATTCGCGTTGTAGGGTGCGCATCGCGCACCGTCCACCATCGTACCCGCGTGCGCGATGCGCACCCTACAACAGGCGTATCAAGGGTTAAATTTCTTTTTGATGTCGTCGCCGTTTGCGCGCTCGGCCAGGCGTTGCGCATCTTCCTTTAGCAGCAAGCGCGCGGCAACGAGTTTGGCGCCGGCTTCCTCGACTTTCTTCACATAGGCGGCGTGCGAACCGTAACGCTCTGCCAGCGACAGGCGCGGATCGTTACGCGCTTCGCGCTCGGCACGCGTGGCGGCGAACGGAATAAACGTGCCGTCGCGGTCGCACAATTCGCCCTCGACATACGGCGCTTTGTATAAATTCCACCCGGTAAACGTGCCCAGCGGCACGGCGACTTCGGGCAGCAGAATACCGGCGGTTTCGTTGCCGTCGGCATCGATGTGGGTGACCAGCGGACGGTACGGCTTGCTCATGTCCATCGCGGGTTGGGTCCAGTCGGTCAGCACGCCGAACTCGCTGACTTTGCTCGCCACCGCCACGCCGGGGATGGCGGGGAATTGCAGTTTTTGCGCTGCCACTAGCGTGCCGTCTTTCAATCGCGGCGTGTTCGACGGCGGCGGCGCTTTGCCGTCCACCCATTCCGACAGCGCCACCAGCAACGCGCGCAGCGCGGGCGTGGGGCTGTGCGGGTTGCGCGGATTGACGCAGTTACCGGGGGTGGAAGTCATCCACGCCTGCCCGCCGTGCTGGGTGCCGCCGATGAGATACGCGCGCGCATTGGCGGGCAAATCGACATCGCGTTGTCCCAGCGGATCGGTCACCAGCAGCGACGCGCCCTTTTGCCAGTATTCGGTGGAGGTATTGGTTTCCATCCACAGCGGATCGAATTTATCGCCGCGCATCAGGCCATCGGTTTTGCCGGTGACCGGATCGGTCATGCGCGCGGTGGAAAACGGAAATTCGTTCTCCGGCATCATGTGATCTTCAAATTGCGTGTTGGTGCGCGCGGGCTGGCCGAACGCGGCATTCAAAAACACGCCGCCCACGCCGGCGGTGTGCGCGAGCGCGCCGTCAAGCACGCGCCGGCTGGCCGTGTCCTGATTGAAACCCTGATAAACGAAATCACGCAGGAAGCGCCCGCTTTGCGACACGCCAAAGCCCAGCGTGGCCTTGATGCCGCGCGCGGGGTTGGCCGCACCTTTGGCGTCAGCGCTTTCGTAACGCATGAATGAAATCAGATCGCGTACCGCCGCCATGCCCACGCCCAGCACGCGCGGGTCTTTCGCCGGGTAATGAAATTCGTAGATGGAACCTTGCACCGGTTTTGTTCCCTCCGGCATCAGCCGGATTTCACGGTCGTTCACGTAAGCCCAGCCGGTAGCGGCGATTTCGACACGCGCATCGGCTTCACGACGGCGCACGGTAAGTTTGGCTTGCGATTGATCGAGCGTGCTGGTGGTATGGGTAAGCCGGAAAGTTTCGCGCACAGGGCTGCGCGTGCCGCTTACCAGCTCGTCACGTATCACACGCACGATGGGTTTGCCGTTGTCGGTGGCGATGATCGGTTTCATCGACATGCCGTTGTTGGTGCGCGGCGCATCCGGGTCCCAGCCGCTCCACACAAAGGTGTAGCCCATATTGAACAGCAGGCCATTGCCGGCGTCTTCAACGGTGCGCGGGTCGTTGGCGTGCGCGGTTGATTGGGTGCGCGCATCCATCAAGCGCCAGTGGATGTACTTGCGTCCGCGATTGGTTACGTCGTAAATCAATTTGCCGTTACCGCGCGCGGCCTCCACCGGACGCAGCATAAAAAAATCCGCTTCGTATTCGACGCGCCCCGCCGCATTGCGCGGCGCTTTGTCGATATTGACGATCACCTTGTTGCGCGCGTCAGCGGGATCCAGCTCACCCTTGAAGGTGCCGCGCACGCGCTCGTAGGCGCCCGCGTTGCCGAAGGTGCTGCCTTCCGCAAACGGCTCGATGGCGATGATGGTGAATTCAGTCATGCGGGCGGTTGCGGGCGTGGCCAGCAGTGCGGCCAGTGCCAGTCCCGCGAAGCGGATGGTAGAGAGTGTCATATGGCAAGTATTTGTTTTTAAACAATAAATGGTTGTGGAGGATCGAAGGCATGCGACAGCTTTACACAACTTCCGCTTGTCTACAAACGCCGCGCGCGTTTTTCGGCGGCGGCGCGGCACTCAGGTATTATGGATTTTTCCATCCACCTGATCGACGAGGAAGCCTTATGCCCGTTCCCGCTAAAAAAATAACGTTGCTTGCATTGTCCGGTGCATTACTCGCCCTTGCGGGCGTGTCCCCCGCCGTGGCGCAAAACTTTCCGACCAAGCCCATCCGCATCGTCGTGCCCTTCCCCGCAGGCGGCACCACGGATGTCGTCGCGCGGCTGGTGGCACAGCGCATGAGTGAATCGATGGGGCAGCCGGTGGTGGTGGACAATCGCGGCGGCGCGGGCGGCGCGCTGGGCGCGGACATCGTGGCGAAATCCAATCCCGACGGCTACACGCTGCTGATGCACAACATCACCTTTCCGTTGTCGTCGGTGGCGCAAACCCTGGCGAAGCGTTCGCCGTTTGATGCCGAGCGTGATTTTGCGGGTGTGTCGATTGCGGTGTATGTGCCGTTTGTGTTTACCGCAAACCCGAGCGTGCCGGCGAAAGACCTGCGCGAGTTTGCCGCATTGTTGCGCGGCAATGACAAGTTGAAATACAACTACGGTTCCACCGGCCCCGGCTCGGCGATGCATGTGCTGGGCGAGTCGCTCAAGCGCGACGGCAAATTCGATATGGTGCATGTGGCGTACAAAGGCGCGGCGCCGCTCAAGCTCGAATTACTCTCCGGCCGCATCCAGTTCGGCGGCGATCAGTTGTCCACCTCGTTGCAGGAAATCCGCGGCGGCCAGTTGAAGGCGCTCGCCACCAGCGGCTCCAAGCGCATCCCGATTTTGCCCGACGTGCCCACCGTGCGCGAGCAGGGTTTCCCCGCGCTGGAGTTTGAAGGCTGGAATGGATTGTTCGCGCCCGCGAAAACACCCAAAGCCGTAATCGACAAACTGCAACGCGAAACCGCAGCGGCGGTGAAGCACCCCGATCTGGTGAAACGCTTTAATGATCTGGGCGCAGAGTCCGTGGGTTCGTCTTCTGAACAGCAAAAAGCGATGCTGGTGCAGCAGATGAAGCAGTTCACGCCGGTGATTCGCGAGATGAAGCTCGATTGAGGGCGTGCCCACCACGCTGTTATAAAAAAACCGCTATGATCGTGTCGAATATCCAGCCGGAGAACGCCATGCAAATCACCGCCGAAAAGCCCTCTGCCAGCAACACCGAAAGCATACGGGCCAAGTTTAACTACGTGGTCGATAACGGCGTGCCGCCGGTGCGTTACATCGATTGGCCGGAGATGGCGCACAACGCGGTGGAGCCGGTGTACCAGCAGCATGAAATGAGTGTGCGCAACGGCAGGCCGCTGCGCGACACTTTTCATATCGACACCCACGGCTTTGTCTTCGTTGACCACTTTACCCAAGTTAAAGATTTTACCGACGAAGCGCAGCGCACAAACGTTTATGACCTGGAAGTGCAGGCGCTCATCAAAAAACATTCCGGCGCGGTCGACGTGCACGTATTCGATCACACCTTGCGCGTGAGTGACGCGCAATTGCAGCAGGCGTTAAACGCGCGGCCCACGGTGAAGGGCGTGCATAACGACTATACCGAGGCCTCCGCGCCTCGCCGCCTGCGCGAAATCATCGGCGAAGCCGAGGCCGAGCGCCGTTTCAAAAAACGCTGGGCGATCATTCAGGTATGGCGGCCGATACGCGGCACGGTGATGATCGATCCGCTGGGCATTTGCGATGGCCGCAGCATTCCGCAAAAAGGGTTTATCCTCGTCGAGCGGCGTTACAAAGACCGCACCGGCGAGGTCTATCACATCGCGCACAACCCATCCCACGCATGGTTTCACTTCCCGCAGATGACGCGCTACGAAGCGCTGGTGTTCAAGGTATTCGATTCCGATGCCAGCAAGCCCTCGCGCTTTACCGCGCACAGTGCGTTCGATGATCCCGCAACGCCAGTCGATGCGCCGCCGCGCGAAAGCATCGAGACCAGAGCGTTTGCGTTTTTTGATTGAAGGGTGGGCGTCGTGCCAAATCGCCACGGTTGCACGTTCTCACGGCAAGCGCGGGCATTGCGTTTCATATCGCCGTAAAAGGTATGTTGGGTGAAAATACGAAACGGGGCGCCGGTTCAGATCAAAGCGGTACGCTGCATTTCGTGCCAAATTAAGCCCTGTTGAAAGGGTAGTAAATTTTCCATCGCTTTGTTTTTATTGGAAACTATTGATCTTTCCATATTTCACGACAAAATCTCCCTCATCCCCGGCCTTTCTCCCGGAGGGCTACTCTATGCACACAACTTTCGTTGAGTCGTAAGCGCGGGGCGGTCATGGCTTGTACAAATTGAGGTGAGTAGTTATGCTGCACGGGCAATCACA
>JAYVQD010000399.1:0-5123 GCA_043777275.1 Nitrosomonadales bacterium | reverse complement strand
ATGGCGGTGTCGCCTCCTTTGCTTCTTTATGACCTGCGTATTGCCACAACCGTTCCGCCGTGGCACGATAACCGGATGCTTTTTCTACAGCGTCGTTGAGCGTCAGCTTTCGACTAAGCGCTAGGTCCGCTTGGGGTCGGTTTCTACCTAAGGATCAAGCACGTCGATCAAGCCCGACACGCCATGTCAGATTGAGTCGCGTTCATTACCCATCAAAGTCGATAGTCTCTGTAGCAACGGTGCACGGATTTGCAACGTCACACCCTTATTTCGCCAGCCCGATATCCACCAGCACGCCTTTCATATCCGCGTAGTCCTTGTCGAGCTCCTTCGAGAACTGCGCGCTGCCGAGGAACACGTTCGACCACACGTTTTTGTCGAGGTCTTCTTTCCACTCCGGCGCTTCGGTGGCCTTGCGCAGCACGTTTTCCCAATAGGCGATCTGCGCGGGCGTGAGTCCCTTCGGCGCGAGCACGGCGCGCCATGCGCCGAACACGACGTCGATGCCTTGCTCCTTCCAGGTGGGCACGTTCGCGAGCGCGCCGGGCAGGCGCTGTTTGGCGCTGACTGCCACCACACGCAGTTTGCCGGACGCCACATGCCCCGCGACGTTGCCTGCCGCCGTAGTGACCAGATCGATGTGCCCGCCCATCAGCGCGGGTATGGCTTCGGCCGAGCCTTTGAAGGCGATCACTTTCATGTCGCGCGCGTTGCCGCCGATGGCTTTCATCAGCAGGCCCGCGGCGATGTGGTTGTGGCTGCCGAGCAGCGGTGAAAATCCGGTGGCGACGGACTTGGGGTCTTTGCGCAGGCGCGCGGCCAGTTCCTTGCCTGTGCTGATCGGCCCGCTCGGTGTCACCGCGTACACGGTGGTGTCGTCGAACAGCGACGCGATAGGCGTAAATTCGGTGTGATGCAGTTTGCCGGAGCCGGTGATGTGGTTGGTGAGTATCGGCGGGCCGGACACCACCAGCACATGCGGGTCCGCTGCGTGTTGATGCACATAGGTGTAGGCGATGTTGCCGCCGCCGCCCGCTTTGTTGACCACCGTCAGCGACACCGGCAACGCTTTGCTCGCGAGCAAAATGCGCTCGATGGTGCGCGCGGTTTTGTCGTTGCTGCCGCCGGGTGGATTGGGCACCACCAGTTCTATGTTTTTGGTCGGCACCCAGGCCTGTCCTGAGCCTGTCGAAGCGGATTGCGCAGTTACTGCGCCTGCGATGCACGCCATCACAGCGAGCGAGAATAATTGTAAGTATTTGTTTTTAAACATGTTTTATCCTGTGATGATTAAAGCATTTCCAGTGCCTGCGCGCGGCTCGGCGGAGGAAAAATCTTATCCAGCTCAGCCATCTGCGCCGCCGTGAGTTGAATGTCGCGCGCGGCGGCATTCTCCTCAACCCGCGCCACGCTCGAACATTTCGGAATCACCATCACATCGTCTTGCGCCAGCAACCACGCCAGCGCCAATTGCGCAGGCGTGATGCCGGACACTTTCGCCAGCGCAGTAAACTTCGCGTTCTTAAAAAGCCGCGCCTGTTCCAGCGGCGAATACGCCATCACCGGCACGCGCCGTTCGCGCAGCCACGGCAGCAGATCCCACTCGATGCCGCGCCGCGACAGGTTGTAGAGCAGTTGATTGGTGGCCGTTGCTTCGCCGCCCGCCGCACGCCACCACTCTTTCATTTCGGCGAGGTCGAGGTTGCTCACGCCGTAGTGGCGTATCTTGCCCGCGCTTTGCAGCGCCATCAGTGCTTCGAGCGTTTCCGCGAACGGCACGCTGCCGCGCCAGTGCAGCAGATACAGATCAATGCGATCGGTGTTGAGATTTTTCAGGCTGCGCTCGCACGCAGCGAGCGTGCCGCGCCGCGAGGCGTGGTTGGGCAGCACTTTGCTGACGATAAACACCTCGTCGCGCCGCCCGGCTATGGCCTCGGCCACCAATTGTTCGGAACGCCCATCACCGTACATTTCGGCAGTGTCGATCAGCGTCAGCCCGAGATCGATGCCGCGCTGGAGCGTGGCGATTTCGGCTGCGCGCGTAGTGCGGCTATCGCCGATGTCCCACGTGCCCTGACCCAACGCGGGCACGCGTTCACCGCCGGGTAGTGTGACGGTCTTCAAGCGCGGCTTTCATCAATCTATCGGCATTATAAAATAATGTTTAAAAACAAATACTTAAGAAATTTTAAGCGTTCCGCGCTTGCAGCGACGCAACATCTGCGTCATCGCTAGTTGCGCACGAACTTGGACACGCTCTTGAGCGCGACTTCAGCGCCGTAGATCGCGCCCTTGCCGTCTGCCGCGATGCCTTCCGGTACATTTTCCTTATCCGGCTCGGGGCCGGCGCCGGGGATATGCGATCTCACGGCGCCGTCTTTCGCGCTGCCGATGCGTATGCCGCGCCGCACACCGGGGTTTCGCTTCGCATCCGAGGCGTGATCGGAAACGTACAGCGTGTCGTTGGCATCGATGTACACCGCGCTGGGACGCCCGAACTGCTTCCACTCGGTAATGTATTTTCCGTCGGCATCAAATATCTGGATGCGATTGTTGCCGCGGTCGGCGACAAAAACGCGGCCCGCCGAATCGAGCGCAATGCCGTGCAGTTCGCCGAACTCACCGGGGCCCGTGCCTTTGGTACCCCAAGTCTTGATGAATTTTCCGTCCCTCGCGAATTTCATGACGCGCGCGTTGGAGTCGCCGCCATGCCCATCCGCCACATAGATATCGCCATTGGGCGCGGTGATGACCGCTGACGGACGATTAAAGGTATCCGGCGTTTCACCCGCAACGCCGGGCTTGCCGAGTGTCAGCAGCACTTTGCCTTCACGATTGAACTTGACGACGACGTGGCCCTTGCCGTCTTTGCCCAAGGCATCCGCCGCCCAGATGTTGCCGTCACGATCGGCATGAATGCCATGCGGAAACACGAACAGCCCCGCGCCGAATGCGCGCATGAATTTCCCGGACGGATCAAATTGCAGTACAGGCGGCAGCGCCGATTCCGCGCAAGTGTTTGCGCCACAGCGCTCGAACACCCACACATTGCCACTGCGATCGACATCAAGCGTGCTGGTCGATCCCCATGTGCGCCCTTCCGGCATGTGCGCCCAGCCGGCGATGGTGCGCCAGGTGGCGTCTTGCGCGACGACCAGAGGAACAACCACAAACGACAATGCAATGATGATATGGCGCGCGCGGCGCATGGCGGCTCCCCGAGTTGCAGGTTACAGAATGGGCAAGCTTCCGCTCGTGTGCTATCAACGTCAAGTAGTCTGCGCTGCGCCGCTGCGCGGCATATAATTCACGTACTCAGCGGCCCCGTTGCCGCTGCCTGCCGATCCGTTTTTACTCAACCCCCTTCAGGAGTTCACCATGCTTACGCTTTATTTCAGTCCCGGCGCCTGTTCCACTGCCTCACACATTGGCATCGAGGAATCCGGCGCGCCCTATACCGAAAAACCCACGCTGCTCGGCAAGCAGGAGCAGAAAGCCGAGGCCTATCTGAAGATCAATCCGCGCGGCAAAGTGCCCGCGCTGGAAGTCGATGGCCGCGTCATCACAGAGAACACCGCGATTCTCACCTACCTGGCGCGGCAATATCCGCAGGCGAACCTGATGTCCGCCGACCCCGTGGAACAGGCGCAGTGCATCAGCACCATGGCGTGGTTTTCGAATATCGTGCATCCGTCGTATCAGCACACCATGCGCCCGGAGCGCTTCGCGGACAGCGATGGCGCGAAAGCCGAAGTGGTAGCTGCCGGCAAAAAATCCTTCTGGGCCAATCTGCAGGAGATCGATGGCATGCTCGCCGGCCGCGAATGGCTGATCGGCAAACAGTTCACCGTGGCCGATGCCTATGCGCTGGTGTTCTACGGCTGGGGCACGCGCTCGGAATACCCGGTGCAGGAACTCAAGAACTACACCGCGTGGAAAGATCGCATGTTAAAGCGCCCGGCGGTGATGAAGGTGTTGCAGAGCGAGCAGAATGTATTGGTTAAATAACGGGGGGGCATCATCATGGCAGCAGGCATAACCCCCATCCGCCGCGTCGTCACCGGCACGGACGCGCAAGGCCGCTCAACCGTCACGTGGGACGGCCCCGCGCCCAACACGCATGAAGCGTCGCTCGGCTCCGGACGCGGCCACACCGATATCTGGGTGTGGCATGAAACGCCGCTGCCGATCAACGGCGCCAACGATGACGGCAATCTGGGCTATGTGTTTTCCGGCCCACCCGGCGGCGGCCATTTTCGGGTGGTGCAGGCGCGCGCCAAGCCTGCGGATTACAACCGCGACAATGACCCCGATGTGATCGCGCCGCATCCACCCAAGCTGCGCGCGGGCGGCAACGGCCTGTGGGATCGCGGCGGCAACTCGCTGTTTGAATCGGCGATGCACAAAACGCAAACACTCGATTACGGCATCGTAATCAACAATGGCCGCGATCTGGTGCTGGATGATTGCCGTCTGCCGATGAAGGTCGGCGATATTGTGTGTCAGGTCGGCGCGTGGCATCAATGGTGTTTTCCCGACGGCGCACAAATGGCGTTCGACATGATCTGGGCCGATTTCGGCGCGGATGGCAAAGGCCTGGCACAAGACAACGACAAGCCGTTCGCCGCGCCCACGCTGCCTGCCGGCGTAAAACCCGCGCGGCGCATCGTCAGCATCGATCGCACGGAGAACCGTGGCGAGTTAGTCGGCGACACCGCCGCGCCCGACGTGCGCCTTGATCCGGCGCGCCCCGGCTATGCCGCGCACCGTCTGTGGGTGGCCGATGGGCACCCCGCGAAAATGGTCTACGAAACCTTGCATCTGCCGCACACCATCGAACCGCCGCCGCGCGGCAGCGTGTGCCGCGTGATCGACTACCCGACAGATGCAAGCTGGAAAGGCAAAGTCGGCGAGACGGAAGTGAAAGCGTTTTTCAAGGCGATGGGTTCACCGGCCGCTTCAACCTACTCGGCGAACGCACCGCACCCCTACATGCAAAAAACCCGCACCGTGGATTTTGTGTGCATCCTCGAAGGCGACATCACGCTGGTACTCGACACGCAGGAAGTGAATATGAAGCAGGGCGAAATCGCCGTGCTGCGCGGCGCGAATCACGCCTGGAG
>JAYVQD010000398.1:0-5147 GCA_043777275.1 Nitrosomonadales bacterium | reverse complement strand
TGCGCAATGCCGCTGGTCACGCCGAGATAATTTTGACGCGTGTTCAGTTCCGCCGTGCGGCGCGCGTTTTCAAGGTCATGCCGCGCCCTGTCTTCATTCGCCAGCGCCTCGCGCACACGCGAAGTGACCAGTCCGCCCTGATAAATCGGCACGGCGAGTTGCAAGCCGATGACCCGGCTATTGATGTCGGTGCCGGAGCCGCCGAATGTGCCTGCCCCGCTGCGGTCATCGCTCCATCGCGCAAACGCGTCCAGCGTCGGGTAATGCCCGGCGCGATTGCGTTCCACTTCCTGCCCCGCCAGCGTCGCGTTCGCTTGCGCCGAACGCACCTGATGACTGTTGGCGCGTGCTTCTTCCACCCACTTATCCATGGCCGCGGGTTCGGGTGACATGAGCTTGAGCGCGGGGCTCAAGGGCGCCAGCGCGGGCGTTGCACGACCGATCAACTGATCCAGCGCGCGGGTTTTGATTTCAAGGTCACTGCGTGCGGCGATTTCCTGCGATACCGACAAGTCGTAACGCGCTTGTGCCTCATGCGTATCGGTAATCGTTGCGGTGCCGACTTCAAAGCTGATTTTGGCCTGCTGGAGTTGCTCGGCGATGGCGGTTTTCTGTGCGCCGGCGAGTGCGACGTTATCCTGCGCCTGCAACACATCCAGATACGCCTGCGCTACACGGGTGATGAGATCTTGCCCGGCCTGCGCCAGCACGGCGTCGGCTTGCTCCAGTTGCGTTTTCGCCTGTTCATAAACCACCGTGTTCTGCCGCCGGTAGATCGGCTGCGTGATCGACAACGTGAACCAGTTGGTGGAATTAAAGTGCGTGGTGTTGCCCGCAATACCGGGATCGCGAAAGCGAATCGTGCGGTCGTTGTATTGGGTGGACGCCGAAAGTGAAGCGGAAGGCAGCAGCCCGCTGCGCCCTTGCGGCAGTTTTTCCTGCGTGGCCGCCCACGATGCACGGGCGCTGTTGTAGACCGCATCGGCGCTTTGCGCGAGCCGGAAAATTTCCTGCAGGTCGGCGCTGTTCGCTGGCGCACTAGCGCCAAGGATCACCGCGAGCGCCAGAACGGCTGCGGCGCGCTTCATGTCAGAACACAAAGCCGGCGCGCTGCGGCGCGTTGCGCAACACGGGGACCACGGTTTCAAACAAGCCGACAGCCCCGTACACCCCGGCTGCTGCGCAGGAGATAAGTTGCGCCTCCATTGCCGGCGCTACCCCGACCACAGCGAACAAACGCCCGCCGGCTTGCAGGCTTTGTTGAAAGCCTTGGGCCAATACGGGTGTTGAGCCGGTCAACACGATCACATCATAAGGGCCGTGTTTATCCCAGCCGCGCGCCGCGTCGCCGGTTTCGAGTGTGACGTTGTGGATGCCTTGCTGCGCCAGCCGCGCAGCGGCGCTGCGGGTAAACTCGTCAATAATATCGACGCTATACACATGCGCGCCCTGGCTGGCGAGCAGCGCCGTCATGTAGCCGCTGCCGGTGCCGATTTCGAGGATGCGATCTTCCGGCGTGACCGCCAGTTCCTGCAGCATGCGCGCTTCGAGCTTGGGCGAGAGCATATGTTCGCCATGACCGATGGGGATTTCCAGGTCGGCGAAGGCCAGCGCTTTATGCGCCGCCGGCACGTAGTCTTCGCGCCGCACTTTGTAGAGCAAATCCAGCACCTTGGTGTCGAGCACCTCCCACGGGCGGATTTGCTGCTCCACCATATTGAAGCGCGTGCGTTCCAAATCCGTACTCATGATGGGATTGCCTTAACCGCTTGAAAATTAAAAAAAATGTGAAGAGGCGCCACAGAGCGCAGCGGGGTGATATCGCTTGCAATTATCCCATATTTCCATTAGCGTAAGCGCACACGTTAGGGGTCCCCGTGCAGCATGTAGATGTAAATGCGGCGGGGTGAGAAAGACCCTCGGAACCTGATGCGGGTAATGCCGCCGTAGGGAAGCGTGGTGCGAGAATCCTGAAAGCGTATTCTCACTGCCATTGCTCCCTGTCGCTACTAATTAAGCCAAGGAGCCATCATGAACGCCAATCCCCAGTTTCTGAACACCACCGCGCACGTCGACGAAGCGGCGGTGAAATCGCTGCCCAATTCGCGCAAGGTTTATATCGAAGGTTCGCGCCCGGATATCCGCGTGCCGATGCGCGAGATTTCGCAGTCGGATACCCCCGCAGGTATGGGCCACGAAAAAAATCCGCCGATTTTTGTGTATGACACTTCGGGGCCGTATACCGACCCCACGGTCAAAATCGACATCCGTTCCGGTCTCGCGCCGCTGCGGCAGAAATGGATCGAAGAGCGCAACGACACCGAAGTGATGAGCGGCCCCAGTTCCGACTATGGCCGCGAGCGGCTGGCCGACCCTAAGCTCGCCAGCCTGCGCTTTAATCTGCACCGCCAGCCGCGTCGCGCCAAAGCGGGCATGAACGTGTCGCAAATGCACTACGCGCGCAAAGGCATTATCACGCCGGAGATGGAATACATCGCCATCCGCGAAAACCAAAAATGCGAAGGGCTGATCGCGCTGCTAACCAAGCAGCATCCCGGCCACAATTTCGGCGCGAGTATCCCCAAGGCGATCACGCCGGAATTCGTGCGCGACGAAGTGGCGCGCGGCCGCGCGATTATCCCGATGAACATCAACCATCCGGAAATCGAGCCGATGATCATCGGCCGCAATTTCCTGGTAAAAATCAATGCCAACATCGGCAACTCGGCGCTGTCTTCCGGCATACAGGAAGAAGTCGAGAAAATGACCTGGTCGATCCGCTGGGGCGGCGACACGGTGATGGATTTATCCACCGGCAAACACATCCACGAAACGCGCGAGTGGATCATGCGCAACTCGCCGGTGCCGATCGGCACCGTGCCGATTTATCAGGCACTCGAAAAGGTGGATGGCAAGGCCGAAGAACTGACGTGGGAAATTTATCGCGACACGCTGATCGAGCAATGCGAGCAAGGTGTGGATTACTTCACCGTGCACGCGGGCGTGCGCCTGCCCTACATTCCGATGACCGCCAAGCGCATGACCGGCATCGTGTCGCGCGGCGGCTCGATCATGGCCAAGTGGTGCTTAGCCCACCACAAAGAGAGTTTCCTCTACACCCACTTTGAAGACATCTGCGAATTGTTAAAGCAATACGACGTGTCGTTTTCACTGGGCGACGGCCTGCGTCCCGGCTCGATTTACGATGCCAACGACGAAGCGCAGTTGGCCGAACTGGCGACGCTGGGCGAACTGACAAAGGTCGCGTGGAAGCACGACGTGCAGACCATGATCGAAGGCCCCGGCCATGTGCCCATGCACATGATTAAAGAGAACATGGATTTGCAGTTGAAAATCTGCCACGAAGCGCCGTTCTATACGCTGGGGCCACTGACCACCGACATCGCGCCGGGCTACGACCACATCACCTCCGCCATTGGTGCGGCGATGATCGGCTGGTACGGCACTGCCATGCTGTGTTACGTCACGCCGAAAGAGCATCTCGGCTTGCCCGACAAAGACGACGTCAAGGACGGCATCATGGCCTACAAAATCGCCGCGCACGCCGCCGATCTCGCCAAAGGCCATCCCGGCGCGCAGATCCGCGACAACGCGCTATCGAAGGCGCGCTTTGAATTCCGCTGGGACGATCAGTTCAACCTGGGGCTTGATCCCGACAAAGCCAAGGAGTTTCACGACGAAACCCTGCCGCAGGAAGGCGCAAAACTCGCGCACTTTTGCTCGATGTGCGGCCCGCATTTCTGCTCGATGAAAATCACGCAGGACGTGCGCGACTACGCCGCCAAGCTGGGCGTGGATGAAAAAGATGCGCTGGCCAAGGGCATGGAACAGAAGTCGATAGAGTTCGTGAAGAAGGGTGCCGAGGTTTATCACAAGGTTTAGTGACACAATTGTAAGCATTTGTTTTAATTGTTATTTTTGTGATGCGTCGCAGCCGGCTGAGCGTTGCTTTGCCGGCTGTATTTTTGTGGCTCGCCGTCGCCGCCGGTTGCAGCGAGCGTTCAAATTTCAAAACGGCAGATGCGCCGGCAGCAGAAAGCGGAGTCGCTGTTTCGCAACCCACCAGCCGCGCGATGGCTGGCGCGGCGCAGCAACAGGCTGAATCTGCACCAGACGCACAATCGCAATCTGCACGACACATCGCCTACACCCATCGCTATGTCATAGAAGCCGAGCGCGCGCGCTTACGCGCCGTGCTTGATGCCCATCTCGCACGCTGCAAGCAACTCGATTGCGAAGTGGTCAATCAAAGTTACGAAGAAGAAAACGACAACCAGCCGCCGCGCGCGAATTTGATGGTGCGTGTGGCGCACAAAGACACGCCGAAATTCACCGACGCGCTAAAAAGCGGTGATAGCCGCGTGGTGCGTCAATCGGCAACTGCCGAAGACAAAACGCTGCAAGTGGTGGATATCGAAGCGCGCATCATCAATCTGCAACAGTTGCGTGAGCGCTATCGCAAACTGCTGGTGGATCCCAAGGCGGGTATCAAGGAAATCGTCGAAATCGAGCGGCAGCTTGCGCAAACCCAGGGCGAACTCGATAGCCTCGCCGCGCAACGCCGGGTGCTGGCGCAGCAGACTGAACGCGAGTTATTCGAGATCGGCTACCAATCCACCCGCAGCCCCATCGAGCGCAGCATTTTCGCGCCGGTGAAAGAGGCGTTATTGAGCTTTGGCGGCGTGTTCATGCACAGCGTGGGTGCGCTGATTCAGTTTGTCGCCGCGAGTCTGGTGTGGGTCGCGGTGTTGACGCTGCTGTGGCTGGTGATCCGGCGCTGGCGGCGCAGACGCAAAGCGGGTCCGTAGCCGTAATAAAAAAATGTTTAAAAACAAGTGCTTATGTTTATTCATCCACAGCGGCGGTGCGCAAACTTTTGACGGTTACGCGGCGCAAGACCTGTACACGCAAGGTGAGGGTGATTCGTTAAGGTAAGCTGAAGCTACTGAATTCCTGCTCACTGCCCAATCTTCCCGGAAGCGATCAAATGAATATTCGATACTTGCTGCGTGTTGCCGTAGCCAGCTTGGCGCTTACTGCGGCTATGAGCTTACCGGCGGCGGCTTTTGAGAAAGACCCGTTCGAGAAACTGGAGTCGATTAATCCCGAGGTGTTGTTCAAAGGCC
>JAYVQD010000397.1:0-5171 GCA_043777275.1 Nitrosomonadales bacterium | reverse complement strand
CCTTGCTGCTGACAAACCCAAGCAACACGGATTCCAGCCGCGTGGTGCGCGTGTAATCCTTCTCATTCGGATACGGTGGCGACGTAATTACGGCGGAGATCGTCCCGGGCTTCACATACTCGCCAATACGGCGGGCATCGGCATTAAACACTTCGCACGCCGTGCGCTTTACGCCGCGCAGTAGCGAAAGATCAGCGCTGATCTTCTGAATTTCGTTCAACCACGCGACCACCACCGCCACATCTGCCTTGGGCTTGCCAACCCCCACTTCCGGGCCGAAATGAAGATTGCTGATCTGGTAGACCAGCGCGTTTGCCAGCGCCAACCTCGCGTGCGGGTAAAACGGCTCCTGCTCTGCCTCTCGCAGCACGTCCAGTAGCACCAGCGTCTTATGCAATGGCAGCGGGCTGATGGAGTTCGCCAGAATCAGTTTCGCGGCGCCTTCATCCAGTCCGCGCAGTACCAGGCTATCCGCGTTGCGGGCAAAAAAACCGTCGTCGTGTATGCCCTGCCGGCGCAGCTTGCGCAACACTTTTTCTGCAATGGCGTTTGCGCCAAACTTCAGTGCCGATGCATCAACGCGCCAGTCCAGTTTGACCGTGCTCGCGAAGTGGGCGAACGGATTGACCTCCAGCCCCACACCACGAATACCCAGCTTCTTTGCTTCGACCAGCGTGGTGCCCGTTCCGCAAAACGGATCAAGCACCGTATCCCTGGATTGGAGTCCGAACTCATCCAGGTACCGCCGCACCAGATGCGGTGGATAGGAAAGCACAAAGCGGTACCAGTCATGCGCCGCGCGGTCGAGCGGGTCTAGTTTATTGGCAGTGCCATTCGTTGGCGATGCAGAACCCGTATGCCGCCGAACGCTGTGCGCGCCGGGTGCAGGCGCCGCGGGAACCATGCTTAATACTTGCTGCGTCATGCTGGCCTAATCCTAGTGTTGAATTCGATCACTTTATCATTCATTCGCATTCCACCACCGGCACTCGGGGCGCCAGCGCGCACATCAATTCATATCCCACCGTGCCCGCCGCCGTGGCCACGTCGTCAATGGGATTGCCTTCGCCCCACAACACCACGCGCGTGCCGACGCCTGCCTGTGGAATGGCCGTGATATCCACACACAACATATCCATCGACACGCGCCCTACCGTTATCGTCATGGCGTCACCCGCGCGCACGGGCGTGCCATTGTTTGCATGAGGCGCATGGCGCGGGTAGCCGTCGGCATAGCCGCAGGCAACGACGCCGATGCGGGTGTCGCGTTGCGCGACATAGGTGCCGCCATAGCCTACGGTGTCGCCGGCCTTCAACTGCTGCACGGCGATGAGGCGCGAGGTGAGCGTCATCACGGGTTGTAATCCCAACTGCGTGGCGCTCACATCAGCGAACGGGGTTGCGCCGTAGAGCATGATGCCGGGGCGCACCCAATCGGTGTGGGTTTGCGGGTAGCGCAGGATCGCCGCTGAGTTGGCCAGTGTGCGCGGCAGGCGGGGTAACATCAGGCTCTGCGTCATTTTTTCAAACGCGGACATCTGCCACGCGACGCCGCGCGCGTCGTCTGAGTTGGCGAAATGGGTCATCAGCGTCAACTCGCCTACGGCATCGTTTGCACGCAATCCAGCGAGCGCGTCGGCAAAACCGGCGGAGCTAAACCCGAGACGATTCATGCCGGTGTTGAGTTTGAGCAGTAGGTTGAGCTTCACACCTGCGGGAGCCGCACGCAGCATCGCGATCTGTTCCGCGCAGTGAACCACGGTGTCGATGCGATGTTCAGCCAGCAGCGCCAGTTCGCTGACGTCGAAAAACCCTTCAAGCAACACGATGCGCTGCTTGAAACCGGCTTCGCGCAAAGCAATTGCCGCATCCAGTTCCAGCAGCGCAAAGCCGTCGGCGCCAGCGTCCGCCAGCGCGCGCGCCACACGCACGACGCCGTGCCCATAGGCATTGGCTTTAATGACTGCCAGCACACGCGCTTGCTTTGCGTGCCGGCGCACCACGCCGAGGTTATGGCGCAGGGCGGATAAATCGATGGTGGCCAGTATCGGACGTGTCAAAATTATTCTTTTAAAAACAAATACTTAGTTAAATAATCAATCCAGCTTGAGGTTGGCGTCTTTTACCACTTTCGCCCACTTCACCGTTTCGGATTGAATAAAGCTCGCAAACTGATCCGGCGTATTGGTGGCCGCGACCAACCCCATTTCCAGCAGCTTTTGACGCACGTCCGGCGGCGCCAGCGCTTTGACGATTTCGACGTTGAGCCGGTCGATGATCGGACGCGGCGTGCCGGCAGCAACAAACACGCCTGCCCAGTTGTGAATCGCGTATCCGGGCACACCCGCTTCAGCAACCGTCGGCACCTCGGGCAACAGCGCAAAGCGTTGCGCGCCGGCCACCGCCAGCGTGCGCACGCGTCCGGCGCGGATGTACGGCATGCCGGTCGCCAGGGTGGCAAAAATCAATTGAATATTGCCCGCCATCAAATCCACCATCGCCAGCGGGCCGCCTTTGTACGGCACGTGCGTCATACGAATGCCCGCCATCACACTCAACATTTCCGCCGCCAGATGGTCACCCGCGCCCGCGCCGGAGGAGCCGTAATTCAGTTCACGCGGACGCTGTTTCGCCAGCGCGATCAAGTCTTTCAGTGTTTTTGCGGGCAGCGTCGGATGCACTACCAGGCCATTCGGCACTTCGCCGGTAATGGTCACCGGCGCCAAGTCTTTGGCCGGATCGTAGGTCATCTTGGCGTAGAGACTTTGGTTAATTGCGATCGGGCCGATGGTGGCGATCACCATGCTGTAGCCGTCGGGTGCGGACTTGGCGACCACTTCGGTGCCCACCATGCCGCCCGCGCCGGTGCGGTTTTCCACCACCACTTGCTGACCGAGTGCCGCCGACAAGCGTGGCGCGATGATGCGTGCATTGACATCGGTGCCGCCGCCGGGCGGAAACGGCACGATGAAGCGTATCGGGCGCGACGGCCAGCCCTGCCCTGAGCCTGGCGAAGCGGTTTGCGCCATCCCCATTGTCGAGAATAATAAAATACTCAATAAAAACAAATACTTATATTCTTTTTGCATGCTGTCTCCCTTGCCGCACCTTACTGACTTTTTACTTGCTTTCAGCCATCTGCCGCATCCGCGCCAGCGCAAAATCCACAAACGCCGACACCAGCCGCGAGCGAAATTTTCCCTGCGGCGTCAGCACCGACAACGTGCGGATCAAACGCGGGTTCAGCGGCAACGCCACCAGCGTGCCCAGGCGCAATTCTTTCACCACTGTGGCGCGCGACATGATGCCCACGCCCAAGCCGGTTTCGACCACGCCTTTGATGGCTTCCGGGCTGCCCAACTCCATCACGATATTAAGTTCCTCGGGCACAACACCGCAATCACGAAAATAATGGTCCGCGAATTCGCGTGTGCCCGAGCCACTCTCGCGGCTGATAATGGGCTCGGCGAACACGTCTTGCGGCGTCACGCTGCCGCTTTTTGCCAGCGGGTGGCCGGGTGCGCAGATCACCACCAGCTCGTCGTCGCAACACACCTCCGTCACCACATTGGGCAACTGCGACGGTGACTCCACCAGGCCCACATCAATCACCAGGGCCGCCACGCGGTGCTGAATGATCTCGGAGTTGGCCACCGTCATTTGCGTTTGCACCTGCGGGTGCAACGCCTTGAACTCACCCAGGATGCGCGGCAGGATGAATTCGGCAATGGTCATGCTCGCGCCCAGCAGCAGCGGCCCGCTGACTTCGCCCGTCAACTCACCGACGCGCGTGTCCATTTCGTCGGACAGCGCCAGAATTTTTTCGGCGTAGCCCATCACCAACACACCCGCCGGGGTAAGCGAAATGCCGCCGCGCCTGCGCTCGAACAGGCGCGTATTGAATTGCTCTTCAAGCTGCTTGACCTGAAACGTCACCGCCGGCTGCGTCATGAACAACTGCTCGGCCGCTTTGGTAAACGAAAGCAGCTTTGCCACGCTGTGAAAAACCTGCAATCGTCGGTCGGCCATTTTTTTTCGTTCGGAGTGGGCAGTGAGGCGTTTGGCGTTCTGAGCCTCTGCCGATCACGGGACAGTAACTCCCCGCGCCGGAGCCCAGACGCTCAACGCACATTCCTATTCAAACACATTTCAACCAGCGCGAGTAGCCAGCGCATTGAACCTTACGCCTTGGCCGCACACCAAGCTGACATGCCGGAACGTTGCGCCCCACGCACACTGTCGTAAGCCCCATGCAAACGCTGCAAACTATGGTATAACGTCGCGTCCGTTGTACCGGCCCGGCACCGGGCAGACTAAATATACTTATAAAACAAGTACATGCCTTTCGGTTTTTACATCATCATGGCGGCGCAGTTTTTCTCGTCGCTCGCCGACAACGCGCTCCTCGTCGCAGCCATTGCGCTCCTGATGCAGCTCTATGCACCGGAGTGGATGACGCCCATGCTGAAGTTTGTGTTCACGGTGTCTTATGTGTTGTTCGCCGCGGTGGTCGGCGCATTCGCCGACTCGATGCCCAAGGGCCGCGTGATGTTCATCACCAACACCATCAAGATTGTCGGCTGCCTGCTGATATTCACCAACGAATGGTGGTCGATACCCGGTGTCGAAGACTACGGAACCATACTCTTCGGCTATGCCGTGGTAGGCTTGGGCGCCGCCGCCTATTCGCCCGCCAAGTACGGCATCCTCACCGAATACCTGCCGCATCACAAACTGGTTATCGCCAACGGCTGGATCGAAGGGCTCACCGTCAGTTCCATCATCCTGGGCACGCTGCTCGGCGGCATGCTGGTGAGCGAAGCGGTATCGGCAAAGCTGCTGGTCATCGATCTTCCGCGCATCGACACCGGCATCGATACCGCCGGTGAAGCCGCCATCGCCATCATCATGGTGCTCTACGTGATTGCGGCGATCTTCAATCTGTTCATTCCGAACACCGGCGTTGATCACAAAATGGTTAACCGCAACCCGATTTATCTGATCCGCGAATTCGCCCACTGCGTGAAGCTGCTGTGGACCGACAAGCTCGGCCAGATTTCGCTTGCCACCACTACGCTGTTCTGGGGCGCGGGCGCGACGCTGCAATTTATTGTGCTCAAATGGGCCGAGGTCGCGCTGGGCTATACGTTGTCGCAAGGCACCTATCTGCA
>JAYVQD010000396.1:0-5204 GCA_043777275.1 Nitrosomonadales bacterium | reverse complement strand
CGCTCGATATCAAATTGACTGCCGCCGAGGTACAAAGTTTGAGCGACGCCTTTCCGCTGAACGTCACCGCCGGCACGCGCTATCCCGAAAAGCAATTGAAAAGCCTGGGCATCTAGGTTTTTACGCATCGATGATCGATCCGCAATCGTCGGTGTTCGAGGCGGCAAAGCAACATTTTCTGCAAGGCCTGGAGGCGCACAAGGCAGGAAACCTCGACGCGGCGGAGCGCGCCTATCGCGAGGCGCTGGTGCTGACACCGGATCGCCCGTCGATACTGGGCAACCTCGGATTATTGTTGATGCAGGCACAACGGTTTGCTGAGGCCGAGGTTATTCTGCGCAAGAAAGTGCTGGTCGAAAACGCCAGTGTGGAGTCGCTGCTGGCGTTAGGCAGTTGCCAGATGGCGCTGGGTAAACCGGCCGATGCGCTGTCGAGCTTTGAGCGGGTGCTGATCGATGAGCCGCATAACACGGTAGCGATGTTTCATCGCGGCAACATTCTGTATGAACAGGGCAACCCTGCTGCCGCGGCGGAGTGTTTCGAACGGCTGCTGCGCCTAGCGCCCAATCATCTGGATGCGCTGAATAACCGTGTCGGCGCGCTGGCGGCGCTGGGCCGCCATAGCGAAGCGCTGGCCTGCGCGCAAAAGGCGCTGGCCCTTGCGCCGGCGCATACGCAGACGCTGTGCAATCACGGAAACGTATTGGCGGAACTGGGGCGCTATCCCGAGGCACTGGCCAGTTTCGACAAGGCGCTGCAAGCCGACGCAGACTATTTTGAGGCATTGAGCAACCGCGGTGGCGTGCTGCTCAAGCTGGGGCGGCCTGTCGATGCCGGGAACAGTCTGCGCGCCGCGTTGGCGATTCGGCCGGATCATGTGCAGTCGATCACCAACCTTGCCCGTGTTTATCTGGTTACCCGAAACGTCGCCGACGCTTTGACCACCATCAACCGGGTGCTGGCAATGCAACTGGTCGATGCGGAACAGGCGGATGCTCGGGTTATCCGCGGCAATGCCTTACTGGCGCAGGGCCGGTCGTCGGAAGCGCTGGCGGATTTCGATCAGGCACTGGTGCTCAAACCCGACGACGCGGACGTGCTCAACAGCCGCTGCGATGCCTTATTGCTGCTCGATCAACCGCAAGAACTTATCCGCGGCTACGAGCGGCTCCTCAGCGTTGACGCAAACTACGATTACGCACGTGGCTGCTTGCTGAATACAAAACTGCAGTGTTGCGATTGGCGCGGATTTGATAAAAGTGTTGCCGAGGTCAAGAACGCGGTCGTGGCCGGCAAGCGCGCCGATTTGCCCTTTACCTTTCTCGCGATATCGGACTCGGCGCGCGATCAATTGACCTGCGCGCGCACGCATGCCGCGCACGGCTATCCCGCCGTCCCGGCGATATGGCAGGGGCAGCGATATGATCATGAGCGGATTCGTGTGGCGTACCTGTCGTCCGACCTGAGAGAGCATGCGGTGGCCCACCTCGCCGCCGGATTGTTCGAGGCGCACGACAAAACCCGATTCGAAACCGTTGCCGTGTCCTTTGGCCCGGAGAGTGCGGATGGCATGCGGTCACGAATCCAAGTCGCGTTTTCACGATTTCTGGATGTACGCGGCAAGAGCGATCACGCAGTGGCCGTGTTGCTGCGCGAGATGGAGATAGATATTGCGGTGGACATCAACGCCTACACCCGGGACCATCGCGCGGGAATACTGGCGCATCGCGCCGCGCCGATACAGGTCAATTACCTGGGTTATCCGGGTACCATGGGCGCAAAACACATGGACTACATCATCGCTGATCGCGTGGTGATTCCCGAAGCGGATCGCGTCCATTACGAGGAGAAGGTCGTCTACCTGCCTGACACCTATCAGGCCAATGACTCGAAACGGCGCATCGCGCTATGTAAATTGACCAGGCAGCAGGCCGGGCTGCCGGACCAAGGCATCGTATTCTGCTGTTTCAACAACCACTATAAGATCACGCCGAAGATGTTCGACGTGTGGATGCGCATACTGGGCAAAGTCGATGGCAGCGTGCTGTGGCTGGTGGCCGGAAATCCAGAGACAACGCGTAACCTTTGTGCAGAGGCGCAACGCAGATCCATTGCACCTGAGCGTTTGGTGTTTGCCCCTCGCATGCGGCCTGACGACCATTGGGCGCGGCATGGTCTGGCGGACATTTTTCTCGACACACTGCCGTATAACGCGCACACCACGGCAAGCGACGCCTTGCGAGCGGGGTTGCCGGTGGTGACCTGCACCGGAACAACCTTTGCCGGGCGTGTAGCGACGAGCCTGTTGCGTGCGATGGGTCTGCCGGAGCTGATTACGTCTACGTTGGATGACTACGAAACCCTGGCGGTAACGCTGGCGAACGACAGGCAAATGCTCGCGCAAGTAAAGGCGCGCGTGGAGAGCCACCGTGAAACCTATCCGTTGTTCGATACCGGCAGATATTGCCGGCATCTTGAAGCCGCGTATCAGACGATGTGGGAGCGGTATCAGAGCGGTGAACGTCCGCAGGGGTTTGCGGTTCCCGCGCTGGCCTGAGCCTCTATTGACGCGAGACGTTGCTAGCGATCAGAACCCCGGAAGAATCCATGACAACACCTGTGCTTAAGCCGTCGTCCGGCGCCTGCGATTGCCACATGCACTTTTTCGATTCGCGGTTTCCTCTGGCCGCCCACGCGCTATCCTGAAAAGCAGTTAAAGAGCCTCGGCATCTGACATGCCGCACCCGCAATTGACAGCGCCGCCCGGCGCGTGCGGGTAGTGTCTCAGTTTGAATGTAAGGCCAGTGCAGCCTATGCTTGCCCGCGCTAGAATGCGGGCATGGCAACGAAACCCAAGCGCCCGCGTGACCCCTTCCAGCTTGCAAAGCTTATCGGGGATATCTCCACCGGGCAAGTAGCAGAATCGCCAAGTCAGCGGAAAAAACTGGCGAAGCCTCCGCAGCCTACTTCTCGCCAGCAGAATCCGCGAAAAAAGTAGCGGTAGTTGGCAATTCTGGATTCATCATCCCGCTTTTAGCGCGTTCAATCATTCGCTTAACCTCCGTACTCGTATTGATTGCCATGAATTGTATGTCTGGGTGTTTTTGCGCAAAAACCCGATAAATTTCATCCGCAAAAGCTTGCCCTATTGCAAGCACTTCCTTGAAGTCAAAAACGACTATTTTAAATAGTTCGACACGGGCTAAAAGACGCTTTGCTTGCGATCTGGACACCAGCTGGTCGTTGCCATATTGCGCTAATTTAACCGGTACAACAGTCTTGTTAAATCCGTAATCTTCCCCGGAAGCGTATTGGTCGAATATTTTTTTCGTTGTCCTGGCTGTGTGGTTGTTTAGCTTCATCCAAACGGCTGTGCCGTTGTCGGATTTTTCCCGTTCAAGAATCCAGTCTTCTTTCTTTCCAAATTCGTGGCAAAAATAAACCCCACTGGAGAGAATATCGAAAGAATCAAACATTCGTGAGGTAAAGAAAATGCCTTCGCCAGAATGATTTTGGGGGTCGGTTGTAAGCTTTCCTTTGTGCAATTCCAATATTGCATGGCGTTCGTCTATTAACCCCATTGCCATCTGAATTTTCTTGAAGATACCGACTCCTTTATCACTCAAAAGTATTTCGGTGTCTACCGCTGTTTTTCTGATCTGCACAAGTATGTCTTCACTCCCAGAGTGATCTATGGCGTTGTTGAACATTTCCGTAAAACTGAAATTCCAGATATTCAGGACGTTTTCTGGCAACTGTCCGATTACTGGTTTTATATCAGCCGTCCACACTCGGTCTTCGGCCAGTTCTTTTGTTATGGGGTAAAGCTGTCGCCACTCGACTAAGGGGCAAAGCTTATACGAACGCCCTTTTGTTTTTCCCGTCTCTGTTAGTGCGCTTTCTGCCGTGAGCCGTTGCAGGTGCTTGTTTATAGCCTGCCTCGTTATGTCGAATTTTTCAGCGGCTACCCTTCCAATATTATTGGGATATTTCTCAACATTATCAAGTATATATCGCCTGACATCTTCGCCTCTTGGACGCACCCTAGTCATTTGAAATCCATCCTGTATTTGTCAATATTAACTAAAAAATTGTCAACTTTAGCGCTTTACATTATCAACATAATAGAGGTATATTGTCAACCATATAGAAGGTATTGTCAACCTTTTAAGTGGGGTAACAATGAATCGCCTAAGCCTGCAAGACCGTGCCAGAATCGTAGGATGCCTCACAGAAGGCATGAGCATGCGCGCCACGACTCGCCTTGTCGGGTGCAGCATCAACACCGTCACCAAGCTGCTGGTTGACCTTGGAGCCGCCTGCGCGATCTACCAAAACGACATCCTTCGTAACCTGACGTGCAAGCGGATTCAGGTCGATGAAATTTGGGCGTTCTGCCACAGCAAACAAAAGAACGCTTCGCCGATACAGCGCGCAGCAGGCTATGGTGACGTGTGGACGTGGGTTGCCATCGATGCAGATACGAAACTCGTGCCAAGCTGGTATGTCGGCGGTCGCGATGCCGACTACGCCAAGGCATTTATTGCTGATCTTGCCGGACGCCTCAAAAACCGCGTGCAACTAACAAGCGACGGACACAAGTCGTATCTGTCCGCCGTCGAGGAATCATTCGGCGCGAACGTGGATTACGCCATGCTGGTGAAGCTCTACGGCGCGGCTCACGGTAGCCAGCAGGAGCGGTGCTACAGCGCTGGCGAGTGCTGCGGGGCGATCAAGGCCGCGGTGTGTGGCAACCCGGACGAACAGCACGTATCCACGTCGTTCGTCGAGCGGCAAAACCTGAGCCTGCGGATGGGCAATCGCCGGTTTACGAGGCTCACAAACGGATTCAGCAAAAAGGTTGAGAATCACGCTCACGCACTGGCGATCTACTATATGCACTACAATTTCGGGCGTATCCACAAGACGCTGCGTGTTACTCCGGCAATGGAAAGCGGCGTAGTTGACCATGTTTGGAGCCTTGAGGAAATAGCAAAACTTGCAGACTAAGGGGGAGTCGCATGAAAAAATACGACTTAGGTGATCCAAGGCTGCCGATGCCAATAGGGATGGATGACCTCGATAAAGCGATTCACAGATGCAAGGCAGAGATAATTAGCGAGATTGTCGCGCTACAAGTCAAAGTAGAAAGCCATGATTGGTGGCAATGCTGTTCACTTAAGCCCTTTGCCCGTTCGCCCTGA
>JAYVQD010000395.1:0-5210 GCA_043777275.1 Nitrosomonadales bacterium | reverse complement strand
GAAACGTTTGCGCCGCCGCGCCGATTGCCCGCCGGTCATCTTCCTGACCGGGGCCGGCAACGAGCAGGTCGCGGTGACTGCGCTGAAGAACGGCGCGTTCGATTATTTGCGCAAGCACGATTTATCGAAGGCGCGTCTGGTTGAGGCGGTGCGGGCGGCGATGGATGCGCGCAAGGCCACTGAAATTACGCAGCGCATGGCGCGCACCGCGGCGCTGTCGGAGTTAAACCGGACGCCTGAGGTGGCCAGGGTATCCGCGGGCGATGCGCCCAATGCGCAGGTCATCGAAATTAACGGCTATCACGTGATCCGTAAAATCGGATCGGGCGGGATGTCCACGGTTTATCTGGTGACTCGTCTCGACGATAACCAGCAGTTAGTGATGAAGATTCTCGACTCGAAATTGTGCGAGGATAACGAGTTCCTGATGCGTTTCATTCAGGAATACGGCATGATCTCCAAAATCGAGAGCCGTCATATCGTCAAGATTTACGATCAGGGATTTACCGATCGGCATGTCTATATCGCCATGGAGTATTTTGCCAACGGTGATTTGAGGGCGCGCATCAAAAGCGGTATTACGCCTGACCAGGCGATGGATCTGCTCGGACAAGTGGCGTCGGCGTTGCAGGCGATACATGAACACGGCATCGTGCATCGCGATCTCAAGCCGGAAAACATCATGTTTCGTAGCGATGACAGCCTTGCGATCGTGGACTTCGGCATCGCTAAAATTATGTCCGATGTCAACAGCCTCACGCAGACTGGGCACATACTCGGCACACCGTACTATCTCAGTCCGGAGCAGGCCAAGGGCGAGGCGCTGGACGGTCGCTCGGACCTCTACAGCGCAGGCATCATGCTGTTTGAAATGCTGGCCCAGCGGCGACCGTTTACCGCGACAACGCCCATTGCCCTGGTGAATAAACATATCAGTGATCCGATTCCGCGGTTACCGGACGGAATGGAACGCTATCAGGAGTTGATCGACGTGCTGATGGCCAAGAGTCCCGCAGCGCGCTTTGCCAGCGCCAAGCAATTGGGAGAGTACCTCGCAGCGTTCGGAAAATAGCCAATACAGGCCGATGCAAGGGCGGACAGAATCCACACGAACGCAGCGGACGCCAAGTCATGTCAGAGAAAATTCGCGCTGAAGTCAGCAAAGATCTGGAGCCGTTGATACCGCGGTATCTTGATCGCCGCCACAAAGAAATCGACACCTTTCGCGCCCAGTTGGCGGCAGGAGATTTCGAGGCGTTGCGCATCGGCGGGCACAGTTTGAAAGGCAGTGGCGGCGGATACGGCTTTCCGGATCTGACGCGGATAGGCGCTGTGATTGAAACTGCCGCAAAGGCGAGCGATTCCGAGGCGATAACGGCTGCGCTGGCGGAATACGCCGATTATATGCAGCGTGTCGAGGTTACCTTCGTTTGACCCTGCGGTTTATGTTTTATCACTCCTGTGGGGCGACGATAACGGTCGTGACGTTCGCCGGTTGGTATTCCAGCCGGTATCCTTTGTGATAAACCGTAGTCACATCAAAGCCGTTTTCCGGGATGAGTCCCAACTTGATGCGCAAGCGGCTGATATGCGTGTCCACCGTGCGCGTTATCACTTCCGGATTGGTATGCCAGACGTTTTCGAGTAACTCGTGGCGCGTCAGTAACCGACCGTGATTACGTAACAGGTATAAGGCGAGCGTCAACTCGCGACCGGTCAAGTCGACGGGAACGCCTTTGACCGTGGCCGTATGTTGTTCGGTATCGATGACGATCGCCCCCAGGGTGACCACGGAAGCGGGTTTCGCCTTCTCCCCGCGACGCAGCAGCGCATGGATGCGCGCGATGGTTTCGCCCCGGCGCATGGGTTTAATCAGGTAATCGTCGGCGCCGTGATCCAACGCATGAACCAGCGCGGGTTCCTCCGCGCGGGTGGTGGTGAACATAATCGGCGTTTGGCTGCGGACCGTCGTGCGCAGCCACTTCAATATCTCCAGGCCGTCGTCGTCGGGGAGTATCCAGTCGAGCAGTATCAGGTCAGCGGGCTCGCGGCGGATGCCCTGGCGGAACGCCGCGCCGGTTGCGTAGGGCGCGCAGGCCATGCCGGCCTCGGTCAGCCAATGGACGATTAAATTGGCCTGAGGGGCATCGTCTTCAAGTAGTGCAATACGCATATGGACTAGTGATCCTGTGCAACATATTCTATGCTTGGACAACCGAAAAGTGTTTGTTTTTGTGCATTTATTTACTATTATAGCGCGCTGAGTGATCCGCTATAATGTAACAGCTTATGGTCCATTTATTTGAAATCCATTTACCGCTGCGTGCCGCTTGGGCTCCGCCGGGTTTTCGCTGATTATTGATGGGCCGAGACAGCATTCCATTTCATTTCATTGCACCCATTGCGTCCCATTGTATCCCCATGAGCAATAACTCCAATCTTTCCGGTGTCAAGGTGATGGTGATAGACGATAGCAACACCATACGCCGCAGCGCGGAGATCTTTTTGAAGCAGGCCGGCTGCGACGTCATCCTTGCCGAGGACGGGTTTGATGCGCTTTCCAAAATTGTCGAGCATTCGCCCGACATTATCTTCTGCGACATCATGATGCCGCGGCTGGATGGCTACCAGACCTGTTCATTGCTGCGGCAAAACGAAACCTGGCGCAACGTGCCGTTCGTCATGTTGTCGAGCAAGGATGGATTGTTCGACCGCGCACGGGGCGCGATGGCCGGCTCCACCGAATATCTGACGAAACCGTTTACGCGTGAAAGTCTCCTGCAGGCGGTGGCTACCCACCGCCTGAGAAGGCCGTCATGATCGTGATGCGTTGAACAAGGATCTGTCACGATGCCCATCAAGAAAATCCTGGTTGTGGATGATTCGCCTACCGAGCGGCACTGCCTGAACGAAATACTGACCAAGGCCGGTTACCAGCTCCTGTTTGCCTTCAATGGCGAAGAAGGCGTTGCCAAGGCGCATAGCGAGAAGCCTGACCTCATCGTCATGGACGTGGTGATGCCGGGCCTGAACGGATTTCAGGCTTGCCGCACCCTTACGCAGGACGAAACCACCAAGCACATCCCGATTATTCTGTGTACCACCAAGAATCAGGAAACCGACAAGATATGGGCGATGCGCCAGGGCGCCAGGGGTTATGTGACCAAGCCGGTGGACGGCAATGACCTGCTTAAAAAAATAACGGCGCTGGGGTGACATGTCCAGGCGTGTTGGGCTCCGCGAATTTCAGGAAAACCTTTCGCGACGTCTCGCCAGCGCGTCGGCGCAAGACAATTTGCGTTCACGGCTGGCCGTCGAAGCCGGAGGGCGTTTGTGGTTGCTGAACTTGCCGGATGTGGGCGAGGTCATGTCCGTACCCTGGTTGTGCCGGGTGCCATTGACGCGGCGCTGGTATTGCGGTCTGGTCAACGTGCGCGGGAGCTTGTACGGCATGGTTGATCTGGCGGATTTTTGCGGCTATGGGATCACGCCGAGAACGTCCGAGAACGCGTTTCTGATGTGTGGACGGCGGCACGCTATCAGTGTCGGACTGATGGTGCAAAAAGTGGTGGGACTCAGAAACGCGCAGGAATTCAGTGCGGTGGAGGGTGTGGCGCCGGACAAGCCATGGATCTCCAGCGTGGTGCAGGATCATGAGCGCCGACAGTACCTGGAACTCAATGTCGCCAATTTAGTACGCGATCCCGCGTTTATGGATATTGGCATGGGTATCGATGGAGCGTCGGCATGAGCGGAGAAACAACAATGACAGCGCGGGATGGATGGCAACTGGCAACAGAGGCAGGGTCGGTGCCCGGTGGAGCGGCAGCGGCGAGGCGGCGTCAACGCGGCCTGGCCGACTTGCATATACTGGTACTGCTCGGGGTGATATTTCTGGTGCCGGTGGTGATTACCACCTGGTTGCTGGTGCAGAAACAGCGCGATGAAATCGCTTCCGCGGAAAAAAGCATCATCGGTGCGCAGTATACCGGGGCGCTGCGCGTACTGTCGCAAAACGCCGGCAAGCACCGCGTGGTGTCCCGCGACGGCGTTGCCACTGTAACGGCGGAAATAAAAAAGAGCGTTGCCGCGGTGGATGCGCTGGAAGCGCAGTCCGGGGCGGTGCTGGGATCGGCTGCGGGCTGGGCGCGGGTGAAGGCCGCGTGGGGCCGCGTCGAGACGGGTGCCGAGAAAATGGACGCCGATCAGGCGCGTGATGCCTATGCCGCGCTGGAAGCGGCGCTTACCGGGCAGATGTCGGATGTCGCGGCGCGTTCCAATCTCTTGCTTGATCCGCAGATCGAAACCAATAACCTTGCGCGCTTGATGACGTTTGACGTGCCTGCGCTGGCATCGGACATCGCACAGATGCGTGCGCTGGGCGCATCGATCGTGCAAGACAAGGCGGTGCCACAGGAGGTGCGCGCGCAAGCCGATGCAAAACGCCTGCAAGTGCTCGAACGAGTGACGTCGATCCGGCAAGTATTTGACACGGTGTTCGAGACCAACGCCGATGTGCGCACGCAACTGCAAGGTCAATCCGGCGCGGCCCTGAAAGGCGCCTCTGATGTGGCCAATCTGGTGCGTGAGCGTTTGCTGAGGACCGATAATCCGTTGCCGGCGGCGGAATGGCAGGCGTCCACAACCAAGGCGCTGAACGCCGTGGACGCGCTGAGTAGCGCGATTCCCTCGGAGCATCGCAAACTGATCGATGCGCGTATTGCCGGGCACAAGAATTTCCAGTGGCGCACGCTGGGGTTGACTGCCGCGTGTGTCGCACTCGCGTTGATCGGGCTGATTGTACTCGGACGCAAGCAAGTGAACGACACGCGCGCGCGCGAGAAACGCGCGGCACAAGTGCTGGAGGAAAACAAGCGCAACGAGGGAGCCATTTTGCGTTTGCTGAACGAGATGGGGGCGGTGGCCGACGGCGATCTGACGGCCAAGGCCACGGTATCCGAGGAAATTACAGGTAATCTCGCCGATTCGGTCAATCAGACCGTGGGCGAGTTGCGCAATCTGGTGGCCGGCGTGAACAAGACGGCTGACGAGGTGACGCAGGGTGCCGCCGGCGCAAGCGTGGTATCGCAACGCCTGCTCACCACCGCCAGCAGTCAAAGTGAAGAATTGCGCAAGGCGGGTGACTCCGTCGAGTTGATGACGCAATCGATCGGCGAAGTGTCCAAGAGCGCGGGGCAATCCGCCGAGGT
>JAYVQD010000394.1:0-5212 GCA_043777275.1 Nitrosomonadales bacterium | reverse complement strand
TTTTTGACAAAATGGGCCAGGGAAAACATCCGCTAGCCGCGCAACGCGCAGCACCCGCAATACTTCTTTTCAACCGATCAACCGATCACGCAATAGACGCATCGAAAGCAAAACCATGACCCCCATGACAATCAACGGCCCCTGGATCGAACACATACCCGGCAACATGGTGTGGTCCAACGCCATCCTCGTCACCAAAGGCATGGCACCGACTGGCGCGGTAGCGCTGGGTGAAATCGATCAGGTGTGCGAGAAACTGCGCGCGCGCCAAACCGAGCCGCAAGCGTGGTGGGAGGAATGGAGCGCCATGGGCGCGCGCCTGCAAACGCGCGCCGATGCGCTTGAGGCCGCAGGCCACCGCCTGAGCGCGGGCAACACCTATCTGCGCGCGGGCATGTATTACTTCACCGCCGAGCGCTTTATTCAGCCCGGCCCCGACAAGCGCGAGATGGGCCGCATCGCTATTGATCTTCAAACCAAAGGCATTCTGCGGCGCTATCCGAATGTCGAACGCGTGGAAGTGCCGTTCGAGGGAAATACTTCAGTTACGTCACTACCGGCCTTTTTCATGAAGGCGCAAAACACCACGGCGGCGCGCGCGCCCACCATCGTGGTGTTTAACGGCATGGATAACTGCAAGGAAATGAGCGTGCTGTTCGCCGGGCTGGAGTTCGCCGCCCGCGGCTGGAACACGCTGGCCATCGACGGGCCGGGACAAGGCGAGTCGCTGCGCCTGCGCGAGCTGTATGCACGCCACGATTACGAAGTTGCAGGCACGCCCGCTTATGACTTTGTGGCCGCGCGCGCGGATGTCGATGCGTCGCGTGTGTTTGTGATGGGCTACAGCTTCGGCGGCTACTACGCCGCGCGCGTGGCCGCGTTCGAGCAACGCTATCGCGGCGGCATCGCGATGAGCGCGCTGCACTGGGACTTATACGGCTGGCAGCGCGACATCAAGCGCCGTCAGGACGCCGACCCCAAAGGCACGCCGCAGTCGGCGTTTCACTTTCGCTGGATCATGGGTTGCATGGACGATCCTGATGGCGCGAATGCGGCGCTGGAAAAAGCCAAAAAGTTTTCGCTGGCGGATGTGGCGTCGAAGATCACCAACCCCTTCATCATCGTGCATGCGGCGGACGACACCGTGGTGCCGGTGGCCAACGCGCATAAACTGTATGAGGCCATCGCCTCGAAAGACAAGCATCTGAAAATCCTCAATGCCGAAGACGGCGGCCACTACCACGCGCAAGCCGATAACCGGCAGGTCGGCATTGATGTCATCGCCGACTGGATTGAAGATCATCTGTAATCTCATGCTGGCCACCAAGCTACTGGCCACAGCCACCTTACTCACGACCACCGTCGTCACCACGGCCGCGCACGCCAACTATCCGCAACGCCCGGTGCGCGTGATTATTCCCTATGCGCCCGGCGGCTCGTCCGATGCCATTGCGCGCATCGTCGGCGCGCGCCTCGGCGAAAACCTGAAGCAACAATTCGTAATCGACAATCGTCCCGGCGCCGCCGGTTCGCTGGGCCGCGAAATCGTGGTGCGCGCCGCGCCCGACGGCTACACCGTGCTGATCGGCGACACGCCGCACACCATCAATGTGCATGTGCTGAAAAGCATCCCTTACGATCCGATCAGAGATTTCACGCCGATCACGCTGCTTGCCAGCGCGCCGCAGGCGCTGATTATTCATGCGGGCCTGCCCTATCAGACGGTGAAGGAGTTTGTCGCCGCGGCAGCAGCGGCGCCCGGCAAATTCAATTACGGTTCCGGCGGCAACGGCTCCATCACGCAGTTGACCGGCGAATTGTTCAAACTCGCCACGCGCGTGAACCTCACGCACGTGCCGTACAAAAGCGTGGGCTTCGCCACCGGCGACGTGCTCGCGGGGCAAATGCACGCGGCCTTCCCCACCCTGCCCGGCGTGGTGACGCACGCACGCGCCGGACGCCTGCGCGCGTTGGGCATCAGCGCCACGAAACGTTCGCCCGCGCTACCCGACGTGCCGACGTTTGAAGAAAGCGGCATTAGCGGCATCGTCGTCGCCAACTGGTTCGGCGTATTCACGCCGGCGCACCTGCCGCCGCCATTGGTTGCCACGCTGCACAGGGTTTTCAGCGACGCGATGAACGCGCCCGATGTGCGCACTAAGCTGCACAATCTGTCGCTCGACATCACTACCATGACACCGCAGGCATTCGACGCTTTCCTGAAAAGCGAACTCGACAAATGGGGCAAAGTAGTCAAAGCGGCCGGCATTAAAGCCGATTAACGAAGGATAAAATATCGTGCAAAAACAAATACTTACAATATCACTCCTGACAACGGCGCTGATGCACGCGGGCCTGTGCGCGGCGCAGGCGGACAACTACCCGACCAAATCCGTGCGCGTCATCGCGCCGTTCCCGCCCGGCGGCAGCGTCGATACCGTGGGCCGCCTGGTCGCGGCGCGGCTGTCCGAAAGCTACGGCCAAACCTTCGTCATCGACAATCGCAGTGGTGCTTCCGGCAGCATCGGTATGGAAATCGCCGCCAACTCACCCGGCGATGGCTACACGCTGGTGGTCAACACCGTGCCGCTGGTCACCAACCAGTTTCTTTACAAGAAAGTGCCCTACGATGTGCTGCGCGATTTCGTGCCGGTGTCGTTGCTCACCAGCACCGCCACCGCGCTGATCGTGCATCCCTCGCTGCCCGCGAAAAATGTGCGTGAATTGATTGCGTTGGCGCAGTCGCGCGGCGGCGCAGCGCTCAACTACGGCGGCGCGGGCGCGGGCACCAACCCGCATATCGCGGGCGAGCTGTTTAACTACCTCGCCAAAACCAACATCCAGGTCATTCATTTCAAAGGCGGCGGCCCGGCGATGATTGCCGCCTTGTCCGGCGAAATCAGCATCGGCTTCCCCGCATTGCCCGACACGCTGCCTCATGTACGCGCCGGCAAACTGCGTGCGCTCGGCGTCACCAGTGCAAAACGCGCGCAACAACTCCCCGACGTGCCCGTCATCGCCGACACCCTGCCCGGCTACGAATTCACCACCTGGCAGGGCCTGCTCGCGCCGAAGAATACGCCGCGCGCGATTGCCGTATCGCTGTCGGAGCGCATCAAAAAATCACTCTCTGCACCGGAACACGTGAAGCGCTTCAACGACAGCGGACTGGATATCATCGCCGGCACCCCCGATGAATTCGCCGCGCACCTGAAAAAAGAAGTTGAAAAATGGGGCAAAGTCATTAAAGAACGCGGCATGAGAGCCGAGTAGCACTTTTACAAAATAGACCCATAAAAACAACATGACCACCGCACTCGTATCTAAAGAATTCATCGCGCAATTCGGCAATGCCTTCAAAGCCGTTGGCGACGCCGCCGGCAAGCCCGTCACCTTCATGGCGCTGCCCACTAACAAAGGCGCGCGACTGTCGCAAGCCGATAACGACCGCGTTAACTGCATTTTTCTTGACCGCGACATGCGCTTTGACGCGCAACTCTACGGCGCCTACACCGATGCGCTGCTCAAGATGAACAACCTGAAGTGGGTGCACTACACCAGCTCCGGTATCGGCCAGCAGTTGCATGTGGCTGAACTGAACGCCAAGGGCGTCATCACCACCAGTTCCACCGGCTCGAATGCCGAGCCGGTGGCGCAGACCGGCATCACTGGACTGCTGATGCTGGCGCGCGGCTTCGGCAGCCACATCCGCGGGCAAGCCAAACACGAGTGGAACCCGCTGCGCGGCGCGTCGTTGCCCGAAGACTTGCGCGGTCAAACCCTGCTGCTGATCGGTGTGGGCGCCATCGGCAAAAAAGTCACCGGCTACGCGCACGCGTTCGGCTTGAAGGTGATCGGCGTGCGGCGCAGCCCAAAACAAGCCGACGACACGGTGGATGAACTGCATCCGCCCTCAACACTGCCGGAGCTCTATCCGCGCGCGGACTGGATCATGCTGTGCTGCCCGCTGACCAAAGAAACACAAAACCTCATCAACGCAGACGCCTTCAACCGCATGAAAAAAGGCGTGAAACTCGTCAACATCGCGCGCGGCGAAGTGGTCGATCAAACCGCCATGACAGCCGCGCTAAAAAGCGGGCAACTCGGAGGTGCCGCACTCGACGCGCACGTGCCGGAACCGCTGCCCGCCGATTCGCCGTTGTGGGACCTGCCCAACGTGGTGATCTCGCCGCACAACGCCTCTGCCTCCCAAGGCAACGAGCCACGCTGCGCCGAAATGTTCATCGCCAACTTCGGCCATTGGACGCGGGGTGAGGCGATGTTTAATGTGCAGCGATTTTGAAGATAAGGATGAAGGATGAAGGCGGAAGGATGAAAACAACCTGACCGTTGGTGTGCTCTTGCTCTTTTTCATCCTTCATCCTTCCGCCTTCATCCTTTAAACGTTCCCTCATCCTTCATCCTTTAAAAAAAGCCCCAAACTTTCCATCCGCAGATACAACTCGCGGCACACCCACGCATCGGTCGCGGCGTAGGTGACTTGCGCTTCGGTCAAACGCGGCGCGGCCCAGTTCGAGGTGCGCGCGCCTTTGGGTATGCGAAACCCCAGAAATATCGCGGCCAAATTGCGCACGCCCGTTTGTTCCAATCCGCGGCGGCGCGCCACTTTGCCCAGATCCACAATGCTTTTTTCATTGAAGGGAAACAGCGCTTTGAGCGTGCGCAGATCGTCCGCCAGCGCTACGCCGGCTTTGACAAAGCGCGCCTCCGACAACAACTCGGTCAACGCCGGAAACGCCTCGGTGTGCCGCAGCGGAAACAGATACACCGCGCGCGCCGTGGCCACTTGTGCCAGACACGGCAAATGAAACTCGCCCTTGCGGAACGACGGCCGCGTTTCCGTATCGAAACCGGTCACGCGCTCTTGACGGATATCCGCCAGCGCCAGCGCCACCTCGTGCGGCGACGTCACCAGATGCACAGCGCCGTGATAGCGGCCTATCGGCAGATTGGCCAGCGCCTCGCGCGAAATGGCGCGCACGATACCGGCAGGCAGATTGTCTTGTGGGGTGTCATCCATGGCGCTGCGCAGGGTAACGCAATTGTGGCCTGCCGGGTAAACAGAGATAATCGCCGCAATCGAAAATAACGTTTACTCACTAGTCGATAATTAAGACGACAATTGTGGAACTTTCGAGCGGCACGTCGATCAAACTGTTTATGAAAAGAGACGGGCGGACGTTTGATCACC
>JAYVQD010000393.1:0-20310 GCA_043777275.1 Nitrosomonadales bacterium | reverse complement strand
ACGTAAAGGCCGCGATTTTCGTCTAGTTGGGGTTTGGGTTGGGGTTGGGTTTGATTCGGCGGTTGTGAACGGTGGCGCCTTTGGGCGCCATTTTTTTTGCCAATTTTTTTGTTGGACTTGGGGTTTCGTCGGGGGTGAGCCGTGAGCTGGATTGATGCCGGAAACTCCGGCGGGCGCTTAATCAACAAGAGAGAGCTTTCGGAAATCCTGAACGTGTCGGATCAGTCTCTGACCGAATGGCAGGAAGAGGGCATGCCGGTGGTTGAACGTGGCGGGCCCGGAGTTCCTGGCCGCTACGACACGGCTGCGGTGATTCGTTGGGCTGTCTTTCGCGAGCTGCACAAGCGCAGCAGCATGAGCGCTAAGGATCGGCTGGATGACATTCGTGCGATGCGCGAAATGATCGCTTACAAAAAAGATATCGGCGCGACAATCAACGTCGCCGATATACGCCCGGCGTTTCAGCAGTACGTGAACGAGGTGCTGGGTGTGATTTTGTCGATCCCTGAAAAATACGCGCAGACACTTGATCTCACGCCGGGCATTGATGGCAAGGTGCTCGTGCTGCAGGACGTCGTAAACGAAATTCGAGAATCGTTGGGAAGCTATGAATTCTGCGCAAGCCCTGCTGCAATCGGAGCTCAAGTCGCTGCGGAATCCGCCGCGCATGTCGCCGGCTGAATGGGCTGAGAAATATCGCCGAATGTCGGCGGTCGAATCGGCGCTGGTAGGGCGTTTTAGCTTCGATCTCGTTCCGTACTGGAAGTGGTTTCTTGAGCGGTGGGCGGAGCCTGATGTAAAAAAGGGAGTTTCAATGAAGTCCGCGCAGGCGGCGTGGACGCAAAGCGTTGTAAACAATGTGATCGGCCACATCATTCACGTCGACAAATCAACCTGCATTGCCATGTTTCCGAAGGCGGATGCTTGTCGCTCCTTTGACCGGGAAAAATTTTCGCCGATGATTCAATCAACGCCAGAACTTGCGGCGGTGATGCCGATTAAATCTCGAGCGAAAGATGTGACCGCGATGTTTAAGCAGTTCTCCGGTGGGTATGTGAAATTTGTTGGCAGCAATAGCATCAGCGATTTGAAAGGCAGTTCGGCGCGGCGGCTGATTGTCGAGGAACCGGACGACTGCAACCTGAATCTGCGCGGGCAGGGCGACGCCATCAAGCTTATCGAGGAGCGCGGCAAAACATTTCGCGATGTCAAGTTGCTGATCGGTGGCACGCCTTCGATAGCTGGCGTTTCGAGCATCCAAGATGAGATGCTGCACAGTGATCAAAATCGCTGGATGGTGCCGTGCTGGGAGTGCGGCGAACATCAAGCGCTTGAATGGGAACAAGTGCGCTGGCTTGATAACGCGGAAACGTTGCACGCCATTTTCGGCGCGGCGAACAGCAAGTCGGCGCGCTACGCGTGCGCGCACTGTGGCTCGCTGTGGGATGATGCGAAAAAAAATTTTGCGGTTCGGCACGGGCACGCTGAACCGCAATCAGAATTTCGTGGCGTGCTTGGCCTGTACATCAACGAACTGTATGCGCCGTGGCATGAATCTCGCATGCAGAATCTGGTGGAGCGTTACCTTTCGGCCAAGCACGAGGAAGCCAAAGGCAACATCGAAGCGCTGATCGTGTTTTGGAACGCCGCACTTGGGCGCGCATGGGAGTACAAAGGCAACACCGCGGACGAAGCGGTGCTCGAAGCGCGCGGACTGGATTACGCAGTCAACACCGTGCCGGCCGGTGGTTTGATTTTGACCATGGGCGTTGACGTGCAGCACAACCGGCTGGCGATCATCATCCGCGCGTGGGGCCGCGGTGAAGAATCCTGGCTGGTGTTATTCGATGAAATTGATGGCAACACCGTCGACAAAAATGATGACGTGTGGAAACGGCTGGATGACATCTTGTTTGGCGAATACCGGCACGCATGGGGCGTGCCGTTGCGCATCAAGTCGGTGTCGCTCGACTCCAGCGATGGCACATCGTCGGATGCGGTTTACAGCTACGTGCGCAGCCGGGCTGGGCGCGGTGTTGAGGTGATGGCGATCAAGGGGTCGAGCACGGCGGATGCGGAAATATTCCGCCGTCAGCCGGCCACGATTGACAGCAACTACAAAAACACCAAGGCGTCGAAGTACGGATTGCGCACGTTTAGTGTTGGCGTGTCGCGCGCGAAAGACCTGCTGTTGGGTGATAAAGGGCCTGGCCGAATCGCATTGGAAGGCGAAGGCGCGGGGCGCGTGCATTGGTATCGCGACGTGCGCGCGGATTATCTTAGGCAGTTTTTGAGCGAAGTAAAAGTTCCAGTGCGCGGCGGCGGCAAGGGCAGGCGCGTGTGGCAGATCAAAAAAGGCCAAAGAAACGAAGTGCTCGACGCGGAAATTTATGCGTTGCACGCGGCGCGAGCTTTGAAACTGAACCTCGCGCGCGATGCGCAGTGGGCGGCGATTGAAGCGCAAATGCGGCAGCACGCGTTGTTCGCAACGGAAGAAATTAAAGTGGCCGAAGTAGCGGCGGGCGTAGAGGAAGAACAACCCGAAGCGGATGCGGTCACACCAAAGGCGCCGGCGCCGGTGCCGGATATGCCGCCGGGGTTCCGCGTGAAGCCGCGTGGTGTCGGCGGGCGCGGCAATTGGGTTAGCAACTATTGACATCGGGGTATCGAGATGGCGGCAACCGTACAGATCGTTGAAAAAAATGGTGCTGGTGGCACGCAAACCGATAAGACCAGCGGCGCGATTCGGTTTAAAAACGCTGACAATTCCACGGTGGATTTGGTCAACCCGATGGTCAAACCCACTTCTGGCAGCGATTGGAGCTTTCAGAAATGGCTGCGGTTTTTTGTGTCGGGCGGCAGTTACTCGCAGATTACCAACATCAAGGGGTACATGGATGGCGCCAATGGTTGGACTGGCATCAATCTGTGGGCAAAGGCGGTGACGTCGTTTGCAACGCCGGCGGAAGAAACCGCCAGCACCGGCTACGCAAATGCGTTTTCCTACACCGCCGGCGCGCCGCTCACGCTGGGTGGCAGCACCTACACCGGTACGGGCGAAAAAGGCGATCACTTGGTGATGGCAATGGAAGTCACCGCCGCCGCCACCGGCGGCGTGCAGGCCGGCGAAACGCTCACTATCGCGTGGGACGAAATTTAAGTGCAGCAGCCGCAGCCGTTTGAAATCGTCGCCGAGGCCAATGGCATGCACGGCAGTGATGGCGCGCGCGTGATGACCTTACTGGATGGTGATGGGCGCATGTTTAAACGCCGCGCCATCAAAGGGGCGTTGAGCGCCGCGCCGCAAAATGTCGAATTTTTGGTTGTCGAATTGGGCGGGGTATTTGTCTACATGAGCGAGGCTGGCGTGGTGGTAACGCGGAAAGATTTGGCGCCGTGATGCCAGCCATTCGACAGGGCCCGTACCAATCTCTTGGCCGAATGGCTGCGCCGGCCAGTTTGACCGTTCCCACGCAACTGGTGGCGAACAGCGTTCGAACGTGGTTCAGCGCGCCTTCCGCTATCGAATACAGCGGGGGCATATTTTTACAAGGCGTTAATCAGATGGGCGACGTGCTAACGGATCGCTACGACATAGCGACGCTTACCGCGACGCGTAAAATAAATCACGCCGTAATTGAAACGGCGGACGACCACGATGAGGGTGCCGCTGTATTTACGAACAATGGATATCTCACCAGATGCTATGGTCAGCACTACGATACTACCGTCCGGTGCCAAGTAACAGACCGTGCCATTTCAAACGCCTCTGACTGGTCTGCGGCAAGTTTCAGCAGCGAATTTTTCTTGTTCACGCCATCTGTGGACAACACAAAATATTCATACGCAAACGCGTTCAAGTTGTCGCAGACTGGCGACAGGGTTTATTTGATTTACCGCAAGGGACTTCACCCGGATCCGCAGGCGGTCTGCGAGTGGATACTGCGCGCGATTGACAACGCGCACACTGCAACGCCGACCGTTGGTAGTGAGCAACGCATATGGGTAAATGCCGGACAGTTTCCCTACTTCAAGGCCCGCAGCAACGGTGTTAATCGCATAGACATTGTAGCAACGGATATCGTGTCGCCGACAGGGGCTGCATCGCTATACCACGGCTACATCCAGCTCAACGGCTCGAATATATTCGAGTATTTCAACAGCGCCGGCACCATCCAAACCGGCCCACTTTCTCCTGCAAATGGCACGCTGGTAAAAAGCAACGCGGGTGGTTTGACGTGGATGAGTGATGTGGCATTAGACGCTGGCGGTAAGCCTTGCATCTGCATGCAGGTTTATCCTGCCAACGATTACACCGATATTCGGGCCTATGTTTCTCGCTATAACGGTTCTTCGTGGGTTAACACGCAAATCGCCGCCGAAGGTAGCGGTATCCCGGTTGCCAGCACTGACAATCACGGGCTGTATCCAGGCGCGCATGTGTTCCACCCCCTAACCACTACTAAGGCGATTGTGTCAGAAAACGTCAGCGGCGCTCGTGAAATCAAGGAATACATCACAACCGACGATTGGGCAACCTCCTCCGTCAATCGCACGATCACCAGCGGTGGAAGCACCGCAGCTGGGTACTTTAGATTCCGCCCGACGCGCGTGCAGGATTCCACGGGGTTTTGTAATTTCGTATGGCTTGGATACCTTGGCGCCGACCCTACTTTTAAGTACGACAATTACTTTACCTACAACACGCACCAGATAGGGATCGCATGATCTACTGCATGGAGCATAGACTCGCTGCGCCAGCCAATCGGCTGCGCGTGGTCGTGCCTAACATCCCGCTTAAATTCGGCAGCGACTGCGGCGTGATTCGCCTGCTCGATCTTGATGGCGTGGAGCGTGGCGCGATGTATATGTCCGGGTGCCCGGACGGCGACTGGGTGTTCGAGCAGCGTCTTGCTGGGCACTATCGCGAATATGATGACGAATGGATGGCGCATGATCTTGGTGCTGGTTATCGCGTGGTGGTGGAATCGGATATCAAACTGCCGACGCCGATCATCACCCACGGACACCGCGAACTGGTTTACCCGCGCCGCCATCACTCGGTAGCTGTCGGCAATGTAGGTAGCGCACAGTTGGTTGTGAACGCAGGCACGGGCGGCATCAGTTGGTCGCACACTACCGGGAGTGGCGCGAATCGGCTGCTGACTATATCCGGCGGCGTTGGTTGCGGCGGGTCAGCTACACCGACACTGGCCACGACGTATAACGCGGTGTCGCAGACCGCCGGGCCTACCGATTGGTTCGACACGGGCGGCGGTACTTATCGCCCTCGTGCTTTCGTCAACTACACGATTGCCCCGAATACCGGCGCGCAGACCGCTGCGGTGACATTCAACTCGACGCTCAACAGCGGCGTTGTGGGGTCAATCGATTGGACGGGCGTGCATCAGACCACGCCGATTGCGGCGTCGCCTATACAGGCGCACGGGCAGACAGTAGGCGGCACGGCGCTGCAAAGCAATGGCGCCATGACCACGCCCACCAATGGCGCGTTGATTGATGCGTTTTATGTGTGGGTCACTGGCACGCTCACGGCAAACCATACCAGCGCATGGGGCGCTACACCAAATGACCCGGCGGCAAACAATAACTGGGGCGGTACCCAATACACTCTCACAAGCGGATCGCAGACGATGGGCTGGACGTGCGATTCAGGCGCGGCGCGGGATTACGTGCACGTCGTGGCGGGGATTCAAGAAGCCGCCGGCGGCGGCGGCGGGGTAACGGGGCCGCTGGTTGGCGGCAGACATTTAATTGATGGCGGCGCCTTGATAGGCGGGGGACTCATACTATGATCGACTTCGGGAAACGCAAACCTGGTGGCACGCTGTTTGTCCCGTTCGCGACATTCGCGGGGGCTACGGGTGCGCCCAGCGCGGCCACTGGCCTGGCGGTGGGTGATATCGCGATTTACAAAAATGGCGGCACCACTGAGCGCGCGAGCACGTCCGGGTTTGTGCTGCTCGATACCGACGGACTGGATTTCGATTTAAAGACCGGCATCAATGGTTTCTCGGTTGACCTGAGCGATAACACCACAGCGGGATTTTATGAGGCCGGCGCGCAGTATTTCATCGTTGTCGGTGACATCACCATCGATTCTCAAACCGTGCGCTTTGTCGCGGCCACGTTCTCCATCGGCATGCAGGGCGCGACGCTGGATACTACGGTGGCCACGTTGTCGAGCCAGACCAGCTTCACGCTGACGGCCGGCCCGGCGGAAGATAACGCGCTGAACGGTTGCGTATTGTATTTCCACGGCATCGCCAGCGCGGTGCAAAGTGGCTTTGGTGTGGTTGAGAGGTACACCGGCAGCAGCAAGACCGTAACCATGCGCGTGGGTACCACGTTCGCCGTGACTGCGGGGGATAACGTCAGCGTATTCCCCAAGTCAAATATCGATTCAAACTTCAAGCAGAATCAGGCGCTGGCGAACGTCAAATTTCAGATGACGCTCACGGGCACCTACACGCCGGCAACCGGCAAAGCCGCGACGATTACGGCGTATGTGGCCAAGGGCGGCGCGGATTTTGTTGCGTTGGCAGATACCACTTTCTCGGAAGTATTGCTGAGCGGCGGGGGAACGGGGTTGTATCGCGTCGATCTCTCGGCGACCGAACGGGATGACCCCATGCCTGTGTTCTTGTTTAAGGAAGGCGCATGTAACGATCAAATGGTGAGCATAGGCGCGGCGAGGTAATGTGTTTTCTGTCTACCTCGGCGATCCTGATGATGTTGTCATTGTATGGGGTCGCCCGCTTGTAACGGTACCGCCGCCCGCGCCAACAAAGTTTCCGCCGTTAGTCCCGCTCTGGGGGATTCATAACGAGCCATTTGCCAAGGTATGGCAGGGGGTTGCCGGCGGCGGTGGCGGCGGGACCAAAACGGCGACCCTTGACGCGGCGATTCGCTATGCGCGAGCCGCCACCGCCACGCTCGACGCGGTGTTGCAAGTGCAAAACGCGGCGGCGGCCACGTTAAGCGCCGCGGTGCGGTCGCCGTACGCCACGGTCGCGGTGCTTGATGCTTTTATTCAGACGGCGGGCGGGGCCGCTCAGGTTGCGCTGGATGCGGCAATCAGAGTTGCGCGCAGCGCCGCGGCAACATTGGATGCGGCCGTGCGCCGCGTCGCAAGCGGCTCTTTGAGTATGGATGTGTACATCGTTGGTGGCGAACCGCCGACGTTTTCGGGCGGCCGTGAGCGCGTCAACGGCGGCGTGTTGGCGGGCCGTAACGGCAGGATAAGCGGAGCGATCTTGTAATGCGTACTATCGAAAACATCATCACCGCCGGTGCCACGCTGGATTTTTTGACCAACGTGCCAGACTACCCGGCATCTGCGGGCTGGGTGCTCAAGTATCGGCTCGCCCCACGCGATGGCGCTGGCGCGGTGATCGACATCACGGCGAGTGCGGCGGGCGAAGCGTACGCCGTACAAGTGCCGCGCAGCGTTACCCTGGCCTGGGGTGCCGGCTACTACACCGCCGCATCGTGGGTGGAAAAAGGCGGTGAGCTTTACCCGGTCGGGGAAAACGTGCAGGTGCAAATCCTTGCGCGTCCCGACACGCTGGCGGCGGGCGTCGATGGGCGCACCCATGCGCAGCGCGTGCTTGATGCCATCAAGGCCGTGCTCGAACGGCGTGCCAGCATGGATCAGCAGGAGTACACCATCCATGGGCGCATGCTGAAACGCATGCAGTTGGATGAGTTGCTGAAGTTTCGCCGAGTCTATGAGGGCGAAGTGAATGCCGAGCAAGTGTCGGCGCGGCTCGCGGCGGGGTTGCCGGTGGGCGGCAAAGTGCAGGTGAGATTTTGAGCATGGCCGCCAGCGCGCAAAAAGCAGTCACCTTTTCTTTTCCGGAAAAGGGTTCGCGGATTTTGACCAAGTGGCGCGAGCAACAGGAAATGCAGCGCGCCATTTCGCAGCGCACCGCAATGGCCATGCGTTCCGGGTTTGCCGGTGCGGCGGTGAACCGTTTGACGGCGAGTTTGCAAACGTGGTCGGGTGCACTCAACGCCGATCTCGATGCTGGGCTACCGATCTTGCGCGCACGCGCACGCGCGTTGGCAGTGAACTACGAGTTCGCGCGGCGCTATCTGTCGTTGGCGAGCACGAATATTGTGGGGCCGGATGGCGCCACGCTGCAAGTGCGCGCGCGCGGCGCCGATGGAAAGCTGGATAGCATCGGCAACGACACCATCGAGGCCGCGTGGAAAAAGTGGTGCTTGAAATGCGATCTGTCTGGTCGCGTTGAATGGGCGCAGATGTGCCGCATGATCGTCAAGCACGTGGCGCGCGATGGCGAAATGCTCATGCGAATCGTTCGTGACAAACAGCTGTTTGGCGGGTTGCAACTGCAAATGCTTGAGCCGGATCGACTGGATGAAAATTACAATCAACGTCTCAACAACGGCAGTACCGTGCGCATGGGCGTGGAGCTTGATTCCTACTTGCGCCCGGTGGCGTATTACATACGCACGCGGCACCCCGGCGAAAATTTTGTGATGGGGGCGGGCTTGCAATTGGAGCGTGTCGCGGCCAATGACATCATCCATATTTACCTGCCTGAGCGCGCGGAACAGGTGCGCGGCTATTCGTGGTTTCACGCGGTGATCGGGCGCGCCAGCATGTTGCAGGGCTACGAAGAGGCTGCCATCGTCGCCGCGCGTGTGGGTGCGGCAAAGGTGGGCGTGTTCGAGCGTGACGGCGAAGGCGTTGCCATGGGGCTGCAATCGGTTGGCGATGGCAAAGACCCGGCAACGGGCAATGTGCTGATGGATGCCCAGCCCGGTGAATTCGTGACCGTGCCCGAGGGCTACAAACTCAGCTCGTGGAATCCCGAATATCCGCATGCGAATTATGAATCATTCATCAGCCAATGCATGCGCGGGTTGGCGGCTGGGCTTGACGTTGCCGCGCACAATCTCAGCGGCAACATGACCGAAGTGAATTACAGTTCCGCCCGCATTGCTGAAATGGCTGAGCGTGATTTGTGGCGCACGCTGCAAAACTGGTTTTGCTCGGCGTTCGTCAAACCGGTTTATGCCGCGTGGCTGCAATTGGCCTTGGCGCGCGGGGAGATCGCGCTGAACAACGGATCGGTGATCCCGCCTGAGCGGTTTGAGAAATTTTATGATGCGTCGGTATTTGTGTCTCGGTCGTGGGCGTGGGTTGATCCGCTCAATGACGTCAAGTCCGCGCGCGAAGAAATTGCCGAAGGGTTGAATTCGCGCACCGCCATTGCCGCAGCAAAAGGCCGCGAGTTCGACGACATCGTTGAGGAGTTGCGAGTGGAGCAAGAGATGCTTGCGTTGGCTGGCATAGTGATCTTGCAGCCCGGGAAGGAAACCATGCCACCAGCGGCGCCCGCTGCCCAGCAGGCGTCGGGAAATAAACCGAAAAAATAGGAGTCCCAAAATGGAAAAACTCAATGACGGGCAAATTAAAACCGGCCCGATGTACCGCTTTTTTCAGGTGGATCGCGCGGCTATTAATGACGCCGCGCGCACGGTATCGCTCGCATTTTCCAGCGAAGCGCCGTATGAAAGGTATTACGGAACCGAAATTCTTGACCACGGCGCCGCCAGTGTCCGCCTTGACCGGCTGAAAAACGGCGGGGCCGTGTTGCTTAACCACGACACCGAATGTCATGTTGGCGTGGTTGAGCAAGTGGCCATTGGCCCGGATCGCGTTGGGCGAGCCGTGGTTCGATTTGGAAAAATCGGCGATGCTGATGAGGCGTTCAAGGATGTGCAGGACGGTATAAAACGGCACGTGAGTGTCGGCTATTTCGTACACAGCATGGTGCTCGAATCGACGCAGAATGGGGATGAGACCTACCGCGTTATGGATTGGGAGCCATTCGAAATTTCGCTAGTCCCTATCCCTGCCGATCCCACGGTTGGCATAGGCCGCGCCGCGCACCCGGAAGTCACGACAACGGTAGTGCGGGCGGCAAAGCTCGATGCGCCGAAGCCAATAATTGAAGTCACTGTACCAATCACAACCCCGGAGAAAACCGCAATGGAAAAAGATACCGTCACTGCTGAGCAACAAGATGCCGCGCGCCGCGCCGCCATCGTCGCCATCGGTGAAAGCTACAAACAATTTGTCACCGACAAAGATGTTCTGAATTTTGTGATGAACGGCAAATCGCGCGATGCGTTTGTTGAATTTGTCATGGAAAAAATGCAATCCCGGCACACCGACACCAGCGCGGCCCACATCGGCATGACGTCCAAAGAGGTCAAACGCTACAGCCTCACGCGCGCAATTTGCGCGGCGATCAGCGGCGACTGGTCGCAAGCGGGCTTCGAGCGCGAGGCCGGCAAGGCCGTGGAAAAAATGTTGGGCAAGTCGCCGGAAGGTTTTTACGTGCCCAACGAAGCCTTCGCCCGCGATTTTAACGTGGTGACCACGACGGAAGCGGCCGGCCTTATCGCCACCGATTTGCGCACCGATCTGTATGTGGATGTGCTGCGCAATAACCTGGTGCTCGCGCCGCTTGGTATTCGCATTCTGTCCGGCCTTACGTCGAATATCGCAATTCCCAAAAAGGCCACAACCAGCGCGATCTCTCGCGTGACAGAGATTGCGGCCTTGACGGAAGTCAACCCGACTATCGCGCAAGTCACAATGACGCCCAAACGTTTCGGCGGCTTTGTTGAGTACTCCAAGCAAACTCTGATTCAAGCGTCGCTCGCGGTCGAGGCGATGTTGCGCGACGACCTGTTGCAGAGCGCGGCAGTGGACATTCAGGATCAAGTGATTAACGGATCGGGCGCCGGCGCCAACATGCGCGGCATTCGCAACACGTCGGGCATCGGATCGGTGGTGGGTGGCGCCAACGGTCTGGCCATCGCGTGGTCGCACATCGTTGGTCTGGAGTCCGCGTGTACCAGCGTGAACGCCGAGCCGGACAAGGTGTCCGGTTATTTAATCAACACCAAATCGCGCGGCACGGCCAAAACCACGCAGAAGGCCGCGAACTTGCAATTTTTGTGGGACAACGGCGATATGCCGTTGAACAGCTATCGCGCGGCGGTGAGCAACAGTGTGCCGTCCAACCTGACCAAGGGCACCAGTGTCGGCGTGTGCTCATCGGTGATCTTCGGCGCGGATTGGAGCATGTCTGTGCTCGGCCTGTTCGGTGCGCCAGACATCACGGTGGACCCGTTCTCGTTGGCGACCACTGGCCAGGTGCGCATCACGCTCAACCAGTACGCGGATCACGGCGTGCGCCTGCCTGCTGTGTTCGCGTCGATGGAAGATGCCCTGACGCCGTAATCGTGTTGGCGTGTTGAGGCTGTGTTGAAAAGGCGCGTGATTGCGCCTTTTCTTTTTTATGTTTGTCAATCAAATGAGAGGTGAATTATGAGTCAAAACGTGAATGTAAAAATTACCGATCAAGTTCGTTACTGCCCTGATGGCGCTGATGCCGAAACGCTGATGCCTGGTGATGTGGTGAGCATGGCGCCGGTGGATGCGTACAACATCGCCAGCGGCGGGCGTGGTGTAGTGGTCAGCGACACCGCGCGCGAAAAACGCGTGGCCCGCGACGTGCAGCCGGCGGCGGCTGCGGCATAGCCGCATGTTCGCGGAAGACCTGCCGGCAATGTTTCGCGAATCCGATTTCGCGGAAGCCGCGCTGTATGACGGCACGCAAACAAGGCTGGTCATTTTCGACAGGTCGTACCTTGAGCAATACGGCGTGGTCGCGGGTGCGCGTCCGGTGGCGTTTGGCATCGCTGGTGATTTCGCTGATCCGCTCGGTAAATCACTGGTGATCGGCGGCGTCACTTACGCCATCCGCTCGCGTGAGCTGCAGGACGATGGCGCCACCGTGCTAATGAAATTGGAGCGCGGGTAATGGCCGATCACGTTGTCAAGCAAGTGCGTGATGCGGTGATCGCGCGCGTCACCGGGCTGCCGTCTACCGGTGCGCGCGTGCATTCGTATCGCGTCAATCCGCTTGACGTCATCCCCGAGTTGCCGGCGTTGATCGTGCGCACGAAGTCGGATACGGCTGATGCGATTTCGATTCATTCACCGATGCAGTATGAGCGAGGGGTGGATGTCACGATATTCGCCTACGCCAGCGCGCTGGCCGATCTGGACGATGTGCTCGACGCGGTGCGCCTGCAGGTGGAGCAAGCCATCGGCGCCGCGCCGCTGGTGGTGGGCGGCAAAAACGTGCTGCCTGTTTATGCCGGCTCGGATATGGACGAGGTCGAGGGCGAGCGCCCGGCCGGCGAGTTGCAAATGCGGTTCAATGTCACGGTGTATCACTCTAGCGATGCGCCTGATGTCATCAGTTCTTAACCAAGGAGTGTGTAAAAATGACGCCGAATAAGTGGAGTTCCGTAGGCATTGCAATTCAATCCGCGCTTGCCGCTGCAATCCCCATTACCGCGGTGACCGAGGCCGCCCCCGGCGTTGCAACCTACAGTGGTGCGACCAACCCGACATCGGGTGATTACGTTGCCATGACCGCAGTGGGCATGCGGCAAATCGATGCGCGCGTGTTTCGCATTGCCAACGTGCTCACCGGCCCTAAGACGTTTGAGTTGGAGGGCATCGATACCACCGTTTTTGACACGTTTTTGAGCGGTAGCATCCAAGTGATTACCTTCGGCACCAACTTGGGTACAGTGGCCGGGTTGTCGGCGTCGGGTGGTGATTATGATTTTGTGGACATCACCACGGTGCATGACAATCAGCGGCGTCAGATTCCAGGCTTGCCGGCCCCGCTGTCGTACCAATTCGTCAATCTTTGGGATGTCGCTGATCTCGGCCTGGTCGCGCTCAAGGCTGCATCTGACGCGCAAGCAAAGCGCGCCGTGCGATTTACTTTCGCCACCGGCGCGAAGTTTGTTTTCAACGGCTACGTCGGTGCGACGCTGGTGCCGATAGGCCAAGCCCAAGGACGTGTGGAAACGCATGCGACGATCACCGCTGACGGCGCCATAAGTGTTTACGCCACCTAAACTAAACATGAGCAACCTTTCCGAAATCCGCGCAGCTATCGATGCGGCGCGTCAAGGGGTGGTCGATGTCAACGGCGCGCGCTTCACCTTGCGTTTGCCGTCGTCGCATGCGTGGCGCTGTGCTGCTGAGCAACACGTTGACGCACATGGGCGGGTGCTGGAAGCTGCGGCGTTTCGCGGGTTGCTCGACGCTGCTCTTGTGGCGTGGGATGGGCCAAAGCTCTCGTGGCTGCTGCCCGGCACTGCGGACGATAAGCCGCTCGACTTCAGCGCCGATGCGCGCGCGTTGCTGTTGGATACGCGGCAGGACATCGCCGATATGCTCACGCTCAAGCTGTCTGAGTTTCACCGCGACTACATGGCGCGGTTCGAGGCCAACGAAAAAAACTGATTGCGCGCGTCGAGTGGGATTTGAACGGCGCGGATGGTGCCTCGCAGTTGGGCATGTCGCGCGAACAGTTCGAAACACTCCGGCCGCGCGCTACGGAATTTAACGAACTGGTGATCGCCTGCTGGAACTTCGCCGGTGGGTGGGAAGTCGAGCGGCTGTACATCGCGGCCGGGTTCTACGGCGTCGAAGATTTTGAGTTGTTGTTGCGCCTGTGCATGGTGCTGCAAGTGTTGATCAGTGCGCGGGAGCGGGAGCGTTTGGATGGGCAATGATGTCCGTTTTGATGTGCGCGAAAACCTGCGCGACATCGTACGCAAGTTCGAGTCGTCCACGCGCGAGCAGGTCGCCGCGGCATTGCCGCGCGCACTCAATCGCACGTTGACCACTACGCGCGCGGCGGCGGCGCGGCTGTTGGGCAAAGGCTATCCGGGCATGAAAGCCGCGACGTTGAAGCGGCAAATCAAATTCACCCGCGCCAGTAAAGCGCTGCCCACGGCGGTGCTGACGTTCAGTGGGCGGCGGTTTCGGCTCTACGGCAATTTCAACGTGCGCACTCGCAACACGCGCTATGGCACGGGTGTGCCGCAAGGCGCGCGCCTGCCGGCGAATTTGCTCACCGGGGATAACAGGCCGGTGTCGGGCGCCGATGCGGTAAAGATGTTCCTGGCGAGATCGGGCCGCAATGGCAGGCCCAATTTTTGGTTGCGGTTGGGCCGGGATCGCATGCCCATCACCGTGGTGGTTGTGCGCGGATTGGCGGGGGCGTATGTGCAGGAAAAAATCGATCAGGCGCTGATACCGATTGCGCGCGACAGGTTCGTTGTCGCGATCACGCAAGAGCTTAAATTTCGCACTGGAGCATAAATGGCTGAAAACGCAAAACTGGTGTTGACCGCCGAGGATCAAACGCGCGCTGCGTTTGAGGCGGTCAAGCAATCCATGGGGTCGGTGATCAGTCAATCGTCCGCGCTCAAAGCGTCTCTGCTGGGCATAGGCGCGTCGCTGGGCGTCGGCGTGCTGGTGGGCCAGTTTCGCGACGTGGTGCGCTCAGCGGCCAGCCTGGACGATCTGGCGGCCAAAACCGGGGCGAGTGTGCAAAGCCTTGGGCTGTTGCGGGCGCAGGCCAAAATTAACGGGGCGGATTTTGAGGGCCTGACCGATGTGCTGGTGAAATTCTCCCGCGCGCTGTCGGGGGCTGATGATGAGTCCAAGGCTGCCGGCGCCGCGCTGGCGCGGCTGGGGCTCAATGCGGAAGATTTGCGCAAGCTCGATCCGGCCGACGCGCTCAAGGCGGTGGTGCGCGAGCTTAACGGCTATGCCGATAGCGGCGGCAAAGCGGCCCTGGCGTCCGACTTGCTGGGCAAAAACACCGCACAGTATTTGCCGGTGTTGAAGGATTGGGCGAACAACAGCCAACTGACGGCGAAGGTTACCGCGGAGCAGGCGCACGAGGCGAAGGAACTCGATAAGCAGCTGAACATGCTTAGCCTGTCGTACGAGGCCAATAAAAAGTCAATGCTCCTGGGGATGGTGCCGGCGCTGCTTGAGTTGACGACTCAGTTCAATGAGGCGCGCAAGGCTGCGGGCGGGTTTTGGCAGGGGCTCGTTTTGTTGGCCTCGGCGCCGCCTGCTGATGCTGGTGGCTCTGTCGCCGAGTTGAGTAAAAAACTTGAGACGTTGAAGGAAACTCAAAAAGGTTTATCCGGCGGCGGTTTGCTTGGCTCTATCAAACCGTTCTTGAATGCCGAGGATATCGCAATAGTAAATGCGCAAATCGGCATTATTTCGAAACAATTAACGTTGGCGCAAGCGACGCAAAAGCGCCTGGCGTTTCGCGCAGGTGAGGGGCTTGGTGAGGAGGATAGCTTCGGTGCTGCGCCGCTGAAATCGCTCAAGGACTATACGCGCCCGGCCAAGCCAGAAAAGGATGGCGGCTCAGCAAGCTCGCCCTATGACGCGGCAATAAAGGGGCTGGAAAACGAAATAACCAAGGCCGCGCAGTTGGGCCGTGAGTTCGAAATTCTGGACGGTATTTCGAAGGGGCACTACGGCGGTTTGAACGAGGCGCAAAAGCGGGCATTGACCAATGCGGCAAAGCTGGTGGATGCGAATCGCGAATTGATCAAGGGGGAAAAAGAAGCAGAAAAGGCGGCGGCCGATACGCGCACCGCCACGGCGGCGATGAGCGATGAAGTCGCGCGCATGAAAAAGCAAGCCGAGGGATGGCGCGGCCTGACTGACCCGATGATCGAGCAAAACAAACACATCGCGGAAGGTTTGCGCTTGCTCGGCAATTATCAAATCAGCATCGCCGAACTCAACAAGGGGGCCGATCCGCGCTTGTTCAAACTGTTGAACCCGGAGAAAACGGATTCGCAGTTTCTGGGCGATAGGTTGAAAGAGGGCGACATTAACCTTGGTCAATACAAAGAAGCGGTTGCGCGCTTGAACGGCGAACTGAAAAATACCAAGAGCATACAAGATGAGGTGTTCTCCAAGTTGTCAAGCGGTTTCGAGGAGGCCGTTACCAGCGGCAAAAAATTCGGCGACGTGATGCGGCAATTGGGGTTGGATTTGTTGAAGCTTTTCGTGCGAAACCAGATAACGGAGCCGCTCGCCGGCGCCGCAAAAAACCTGTTTAGCGGAATTGACTTCGGCGGCATTTTCAAAAATCTTTTCGGGTTTGCCGGCGGCGGCGATTTCACCGTTGGCGGCGGTGGTGGCACGGATTCGCAGTTGGTGGCATTTCGCGCCACGCCGGGCGAGTCGGTGAGTGTGCGCACGCCGGGGCAGCAGGCGGGCGGCGGTACGGTGGTGATCAATCAGTCGATGAGCTTTGGTTCCGATGTGAATCGGGCAACGCTGCTCGCGTGGGGCGAGCAGGTGAAGCAGCAGACTGTGGCCGCCGTCGCCGATCTGCGCACGCGCGGCGGATCGTTCAGCATGGCGATGGGCCGCTAATGGCGCTGACGTTTCCGTTGGCGTTTCCGGATGAGTTGAAAGTGGCTGCGGTGTCGTTTCGCGCAGTGGTTACCGAGGCATCCGCCAAGTCCATTTTCGACGGCTCGGAGCAGATTTTCAAATATTCGGGAGAGTGGTGGGAGGCTGACATCACGCGCCCGCCGGCGCGTGCGGCCAATGGCTACGATTGGGCGGGCTGGATGGCTGCGTTGAGTTCCGGCATCGGCACGTTCCTGCTGGGCGATCCGGGGCGCATCGCGCCATTTGGCACAGCGAAAGATACACCGGGCACGCCGCTGGTGAATGCCGCGTTCAGCGCGGGCCACACGCTGGCGATAGACGGGTGCCCGGCGAATGTCGTGAATTACCTGTTGCGCGGCGACTACATCGGTATGGGCAGCGGTGCCGCTTCGCGTATGCATATGGTGGCGGAAAACGCCAGCACCAACGGCGCAGGGCAGGCGACGCTGAATATTTGGCCGATGCTGCGCTACAGCCCTGCGGACAACACGCCGCTGGTGCTGGTCAACGCGAAAACGGTGATGCGCTTCACCAGCAATCAGCGACAGTGGAGCGTGCGGCCTGGGCAAATTCTCGATATGACATTCAGCGCGCGCGAGTATTTGCCATGAGCCGCGATCTGAGCGCCGAGAATGCAGCGCAAACCATCGCTGCGATTGTATACGCGGTGCAATTTTATGAGGGTGTGTGGAAAAACGGCACCATCAGATATTGCACGTACGCCGGTGATATCACTTGGGGCGGCAACACTTGGCTGGGGCGCGGCAAGTTATTTGGCATATCGCACATTACCGAGAATACCGAGATTTCGGCGAGGGGTTTTGTGGTTTCACTCAGCGGGCTAAAACCTGCCGTGGTGGCGTTGCTGCACAACAACCAGCAAATGGGGTTGCGCGGGAGAATTTACATCGGGTTTTTGAATGGTGCGGGCGTGCTGGTTGGTGATCCGTATCTGATCGACGAGGGCCGACAAGATATTCCGTCGATTCAGTTTGACGGCGCAATTGGCACAGCGTCGGTGGCATACGAAAGCCTGTTGCGCGATCTTGAACGGCCACGCAGCAGGCGCTACACGCACGAGGATATGCAAATAGATCATCCGGGCAATCCGAGTTTTAAATTTGTTGCCGGGTTGCAAGACAAGGTGATCTCATTTTGACGCGCATCCAGGGGTGGGAGTCTCGGCTGATTGCGGTGATTGATGCCGCGCGCCATGTGCCTTACGTGCTCGGCGTGCATGATTGTTTTCGTTTGGCGTGCGCCGTTGTTGAGGCGCTCACGGGCGTCGATCGGTGGCCTGATTTCGCCGGCACTTATGCCACAAAACGCGAGGCTCTGGTGCGCATTGCCGAACATGGATCGTCATTCGAGGATGCGGGTTCGTGGTTTTTCGGTGGCGCACCGATCAATATAAATTTTGCGCAACGCGGAGACATTGCGGCGTTGATGGAAAAAGGTATGTACCACTTGGGCATCGTGATGGGTGAAAAAATTGTTTGCCTGTCGGATGATGGCGTCATAGATCGCCCGCGCGAATGCGCTTGCGTTGTGTGGGGAGTTGGTCGTGCCTGAGTCATTAGTAGTCGCTGGCATTTTGGAGGCCGCGGCGTATGAATTCAGTGGCTCTTTGGTTTTAACGACATTCGGATCAGCGTTGGTTTCGGTTGGTGGTTTGGCGTTGTCGTATGGCATTTCTCAAGCGCTCTCCCCAAACGCAAAGGCGAAAGATGCGTCGCTGCAGGCGCAGGGAGTGGGGCAGCTACAAAGTCGATTTGGCCCTACCGAGCCGTGGCAAATGGTGTACGGAAAAGTTCGCAAGGGTGGAACGTATATTTTTCGGCACGTTACGGATTTTGGTAACGCGCTGCACACCGAGAATCATGTGGTGCCGGTATCTCCGCCGTACGCTGTTACGCTGGATGCGAGCGCCGCATGGACGAATAACAATTCGGTTTCTGTGCCGCGCGAATCGCCAACGGAAGATGGCTTTGAAATCGTTTACGACGCTGTTTCCGCGGCGCTGTACACGGCTGCTTTTGGCGTCTACACTTTCGATTCGTCAATGGCCGGCAAAGATGTTCGAATAATTTTTATGCAAAGTGACGGGCACATCTTCGCCCGTTATCGCCATGATGTGCTGGTGCTGGCCTGCCACCAATGTGAGGCCATCGACGAGATTTGGATTGATGACAAGATAGTTACGCTTGGCGCTGATGGCCATGGCACCGGCGTTTGGGCTGGCCGCATATACGTGGCCAAACATTTGGGCGCGCCCGGACAGGCGGCTGACTCGACGCTGATGGGGTGGTCGCAAGGTAAGTGGACTGCGGCGCATGACGTTGCCGGGTTTTGCTACCTCTACGTCCAATTGCTCAAAGCCGATTGGGATAATTGGTTGCTGTCAGACCCGAATATCACTGTGGTGATGCGCGGCAAAAATAATATCTACGATCCGCGCGCCGACACATTTGGTTACAGCGCGAATCCTGCGCTGTGCACCGCGGACTACCTCGCCTCGCCGTTTGGTATGGGCGGTATTTTTGCTGATGAGTTTTCTTCCGGCAACATTATGAGTGGCGCCAACGCATGCGATGAAAGCGTGGCAATTGCGGCGGGTGGTGTTGAGAATAGGTATTCTCTCAACGGTGTAGTGAGTTTGGCGTGGGCGCCGAAGGAAATAATTTCGAGAATGAAATCCTCGATGGCCGGCGATGTCGTGCGCACCGGCGGGAAATGGAAAATATATCCCGGCGTGTATCGTCCACATACGATCACGCTGTCGCAGTCTGATTTTGTGGGGCCGGTAAAAACGGCAACACTGCTGGGCAAGCGTGATTCGTACAACGGTGTGAAGGGCACGTTTTTCAGCCCTGCCAACAATTGGCAACTGTCCGATTTTCCGGCCATCAAGAGCAACACATTCATGGCCGCTGATGGCGGTGAGCGAATCTGGAAGGACGTGGAATACCCGTTCACCACGAGCGCATCGATGGCGCAGCGCATCGCCAAAATTGATTTGTTGTCGGGGCGTCAGCAGCTTGCGATGACCGCATCGGTGAAGCTCGGCGCGATGAGAGAGGCACCGCCCGGCGCGATTGGTGTGACGTTGCCGCATTTTGGTTATGCCAACAAGGCCTTCCGAATTAACGAAATGACGCTGAATGTTGATCGACTGGCAATCAGCATTGACTTGGCGTTGCGAGAAACTGATTCGAGTATTTACGATTGGGGAACGGGCGAAGAGCAGGCTATTGACCCGGCGCCGGACACAAATTTCCCTGATCCATTTTTGGTATTGGCGCCAGCATCGATTGATGTGGTGCAGGAAATTTACCGCAACTTCGGCGGCGACGCGAAGGTGCGCGCGCTGGTAACGTGGGCCCCGGCGCCTGATGCCACAGCGGTGGATTACACGCTGCAATGGCAGCGGCGTGCGGATGGGGTGTGGTTTGAGCAATCGCGCTTGCGCGCGCTGACGGCCGAAGTGCTCAATATCACCGAGGGCGATTACTTATTTCGAGTGCGTGCAATCAATGGCCTCGGTGTAAATTCGCTGTGGACGCAGGTTGCGGTATCACTTTCCGGTTTGGGCGCGGCTCCGGCAAACGTGGCGGGATTCAGCTATGCGATTGATGCCTTGGGGCCTGTGCTCAAATGGATCGCAGTCGCTGATCGCGATCAGATTGATTACGAGATTCGCCGGGGGGCAAGTTGGGAGGCCGGCACGGATGTGGTGCGCGTCGACGGCACCAGTTACCGCATCGCGCCACTTGCCGCCGGCAGCGCTACCTACTGGATCGCGGCGCGCGGATCGTTCGCCTATTCGGGGGCGCCGGCCGCTCTTACGCTGGCATCGTCGGCGCCGTTGGCGCCCGCTGTAACGGCTGCGGTCGTTGGCGAAAATGTCGAGTTGAGCGGCGCGGCGCCGG
>JAYVQD010000392.1:0-20322 GCA_043777275.1 Nitrosomonadales bacterium | reverse complement strand
TTGGGTTGTAGCATTTCAACGGCGATGACGACCAGCACTTTAGTGGTATTGCTCTTGCGGCCAGCGGCAACAATGGGCGTAATACGATCCGTCAGCGCCAGGTAGGTTTCATCGACCTCGACTTCTCCGTGCAGTAAATCCCTGTCGGGCCGAACCATAGCCCGGCGCAGCCGATGCAGCATCGTCCAGGCGGTCTCGTAGCTCCCGAGCCCCAGTACGCGCTGTAACCCCAACGCGCTGATACCGTGCTTTTGGCTGGTGATGGTCCAAATGGCGGTAAACCAGACGCGAAGTTCTGTGCGTGTTTTATCAAAAATAGTACCCGCCGTTGCCGTCGTCTGGTGTCTGCATGACGGGCAAATCAACCGGCCGCGACTGTTTCGCGCCACCTGCGCTGATGCCTCACACTTCGGGCAGATCAGACCGTCGGGCCAGCGTAGTTTCTCCAGATAATCACGGCATGCCTGTTCCGAGTGAAACCAGTCAAGAAACTGAACCCAAGTTGTTGGATATTCTTTTCCACTAATTGGTGTGTGCTCGGGAGCGGCCATTTGGCAATTTTGCCACTTGTGGAGCTAGAGGGATACCCCGTTTTTATATACAGCTTTTTGCCTGTGTGGCCTCAATGGCAGGCGCGCCGCCGTGTTAGCATTCCCCGCTCATGAATAATCAAGCACAACTCACTTCCGTTCAACCCCGCTGGCAGTTCTGGATTGACCGCGGCGGCACCTTTACTGACATCGTTGGGCAGCGCCCCGACGGCACGCTGATTACGCACAAGCTGCTGTCGGAGAACGCCAGTCAATACGACGACGCGGCGCTGGCGGGCATTCGTGATCTGCTGGGCGTGGCACGTAATGCGCCGATTCCCGCCGAGCGTATCGATGCAGTGAAGATGGGCACCACCATTGCCACGAATGCACTGCTCGAACGCAAAGGTGAACCGCTGGCGCTGTTTATCACGCGCGGTTTTCGTGATGCGCTGCGTATCGGCTATCAGAATCGCCCGCGCATTTTTGACCGCCATATTGTGCTGCCGGAGATGTTGTATAGCGCGGTGCATGAAATCGATGAACGCATCGGTGCGCATGGCGAGGTGCTGACGCCGCTGGACTTACCGCAGGCGCGGCGCGAAATCGAAACCGCTTACGCACAGGGGCTGCGCGCCTGCGCCATTGTGCTGATGCACGGCTATCGTTATCCGCATCACGAGCAGCAGCTTGCCGCCGTGGCGCGTGACGCCGGATTCACTCAGGTATCGGTGTCGCACGAGGTCAGCCCGCTGATGAAGCTGGTGTCGCGCGGCGACACTACGGTGGCGGACGCGTATCTGTCACCCGTGCTGCGCCGTTACGTCGATCACATCACGCGCGAACTGCCCGGTGTGAATGTGATGTTCATGCAATCCTCCGGCGGGCTGACGGATGCGCGGCGCTTTCAGGGCAAGGACAGCGTGCTCTCCGGCCCGGCGGGCGGGGTGGTGGGCATGGTGCGCACCGCGCAGGATGCGGGGTTTGATCGCATCATCGGCTTTGACATGGGCGGCACTTCCACCGACGTATCGCATTTCGCGGGCGAGTACGAGCGTGCGTTCGATACGCTGGTGGCCGGTGTGCGCATGCGCGCGCCGATGATGAGCATTCACACGGTCGCGGCAGGCGGCGGCTCGATTTTACATTTCGACGGCGCACGCCTGCGCGTCGGACCTGATTCGGCGGGCGCGCAACCCGGCCCCGCGTGCTACGGGCGCGGCGGGCCGCTGACGGTGACGGATTGCAATGTGCTTCTCGGTCGCATCCAGCCGGATTATTTTCCGGCAGTGTTCGGCGCGTCCGGTAAATCGCCGCTGGATGGCGACGCCGCACGCCAAAAATTCGCCGAACTCTCTGAAAAAATACCTAATAAAAACAAATACTTACAATCTCTCGAATCTATCGCCGAAGGGTTTCTGCGCATCGCCGTGGACAACATGGCGAACGCGATCAAAAAAATCTCGGTGGCGCGCGGCTACGACATCACACGCTACACGCTCGCGTGCTTTGGCGGCGCGGCGGGCCAGCACGCGTGCCGCGTGGCGGATGCGCTGGCGATGCCGCGTGTCTATATTCATCCGTATGCAGGCGTGCTGTCGGCGTACGGCATGGGCCTCGCCAATATCACCGCGATGCGCGAGCAGGCGGTTGAAGCGCCGCTGGATGAGGCGCTGTTGCCGCGGCTCACAGCAACGCTGGACACACTGGCCGATGCCGCACGCGCTGAAGTGGCGGAACAAAGTGTCGCGGCAGAAAACATCATTGTGATTCGCCGCGCGCATATTAAATACGACGGCACCGACACCACGCTCACGGTCGCATTCGGCTGCATCGCCGACATGCAGCGTGATTTCGAAAACGCCTACCTCACGCGCTACAGTTTTTTAATGCCGGGGCGTGCATTGGTAGTGGAGGCGGTTGCGGTGGAGGCGTCGTCACGCGAAAGTGACTCCCCTACCCTCACCCCAACCCTCTGCTTCGCTACAAGTGTTCCCTTGTCCCGCCCCAAGGCGGGAGAGGGAATCGATTTGACTGCTGCGCCCGAAGTGGCAGCCCACGTAAGCATGTTCAGCGATGGCACCTATAAAAACACCCCGCTCTACCGCGTGGAAAACCTCATACCGGGCAACAAAATCCCCGGCCCCGCCATCATCACCGACGCCAACGCCACCACTGTGATTGAGCCGCAATGGCAGGCCGAAGTCACCGCGCAAGGCCACCTGCTGCTCACCCGCACCGCGCTGCGTGAATCCCGCGCGGCCATCGGCACCACGGTTGATCCGGTGATGCTCGAAATTTTCAACAACCTGTTCATGGCGATCGCCGAGCAGATGGGGGTGACGCTTGCCAACACCGCCTACTCGGTGAACATCAAGGAGCGGCTCGATTTTTCATGCGCGCTGTTCGATGCGCAGGGCAACCTGATCGCCAACGCGCCGCACATGCCGGTGCACCTGGGTTCGATGGGCGAGAGCGTGCGCTGGGTGATCCGCGACAACGCCCATAGTACGACCGGCATGCGCGCGGGCGACGTGTATATGCTCAACGACCCGTATCGCGGCGGCACGCATCTGCCTGACATCACAGTGATTACGCCGGTGTTTAGCAGCGACGGCAACACATTGCTGTTCTACGTCGGCTCACGCGGCCACCACGCCGACATCGGCGGCATCACGCCCGGCTCGATGCCGCCCGACAGTAAACACATCGACGAAGAAGGCGTGCTGATTACGAATTTTCTGCTGGTCGAAGCGGGCCGTTTGCGTGAAGCCGAAACCCGCGCGCTGCTCGCGGGTGCGCGCTTCCCGTCGCGCAACATCGAGCAAAATCTTGCCGACCTGCGCGCGATGATCGCCGCCAATCAGAAAGGCGTCACCGAGCTGGCGCGCATCGTCCATGAGTTCGGATTGAACGTGGTGTACGACTACATGCGCCACGTGCAGGACAACGCCGAGGAATCCGTGCGGCGCGTGATCGGCGCGCTGAAAGACGGCGCGTTCAGTTATGAAATGGATGACGGCGCATTTATCAAGGTGCGGATCGCCATCAACCACGCCGCACGCAGCGCGGTGATCGACTTTACCGGCACCTCAAGCCAGCGCGAGAATAACTTCAACGCGCCCTCGGCGGTCACCATGGCGGCGGTGCTGTATGTGTTTCGCACGCTGGTCGATGATGATATTCCGCTGAACGCCGGTTGCTTAAAGCCGCTGCAAGTGATTATTCCCGAAGGCTGTATGCTCAACCCGCGCCACCCGGCTGCGGTGGTGGCGGGCAATGTCGAAACCTCGCAGTGCGTGACCGACGCGCTGTATGGCGCGCTGGGTGCGATGGGCGCATCACAAGGCACGATGAACAACTTCACGTTCGGCAACGAACGCCATCAATATTATGAAACGATTTCCGGTGGCTCCGGCGCGGGGCCGGACTTTAACGGCACGAGTGTGGTGCAAACGCATATGACCAACTCACGCCTGACCGACCCCGAGGTGCTGGAGTGGCGCTTTCCGGTACTGCTGGAAAGTTTTGAAATTCGCCACGGTAGCGGCGGCACTGGCAACACGCGCGGCGGCAATGGCGCGATACGCCGCGTGAGATTTCTGCAACCGATGACCGCTGCGATTCTATCGAGCCACCGCCGTGTGCCGCCGTATGGCATGGCGGGCGGCAAGCCCGGCGCGGTGGGGCGCAACACCGTTGAACGGGTCGATGGCGAAATCACCGAACTCAGCGGCTGCGCGCAAAGCGACATGCAGGCGGGCGATGTATTTGTGATTGAAACCCCCGGTGGCGGCGGCTACGGCGCATCGTAAGCGCACGGTGCATCAGCAGCAATCGCCTATAATGCGCCACCTCTTACTGACTCGAAAGCACGCCATGAATCGTCTCACCGCCCTTGCCTGCGCGCTAACCACTGCGAGCGTATGCACCGCGCTCCACGCTCAAAACTTTCCCAGCAAACCGATCCGCATCGTCGTGCCGTTCGCCGCGGGCGGGCCGTCAGACATCACCGCGCGCAACATCGCGCCGCGCATGACCGAGCTGCTGGGCGCGAGCATCATCATCGATAATCGCGGCGGCGCCAACGGCATGATCGGCGCTGAAATCGTCGCCAAAGCGCCACCCGACGGCTACACGCTGCTCGGCGGCACCGCCAGCATTACTTCGATCAATATGGTGGTGTATTCGAAGCGTCCGTATGACACGTTGCGCGATTTGCAGCCGCTCTCGCCCTTGATGAGCACCTCCACCTTGCTCGTTGTTCACCCTTCGCTGCCCTCGCGCAACCTGAAAGACCTGGTCACGCTAGCCAAGTCACGCCCCGATCTGGCGATGGCCTCGGCCGGCAACGGCGGCATTCTGCATCTCGCGCTTGAATTGCTCAACACGCAGGCCGCGACAAAAATCACGCATGTGCCATACAAAGGCGCGGGGCCCGCAGTAATCGACGTCATCGGCGGACAAATCAACGGCATGTTCGTCGATCTGCCGGTGATTTTGCCGTACGTGAAATCCGGCAAAGCACGCGCCATCGCCGTGGCGAGTCCGAAGCGTTCCGTGTATTTTCCCGATGTGCCCACCACGGCTGAAGGCGGCTATCCCGGCGTGCTGGTGAGCAACGTCTATTCGTTGCTGCTGCCGGCGAAAACCCCGCGCGACATCGTGATGAAGCTGCATGACGCGGTGGCAAAGACCATGGCCACGCCCGATGTGCGCGAGAAATTCATCAACGTCGGCGCCGATCCGCTGGTGATGACGCCCGAAGAATTCACCGCCTTCATCCGCAAAGATATCGAGATGTGGGCGGGTGTGGCAAAGGCCTCGGGCGTCAAAATAGAGCAGTAAGCATATCTATAAATTATTGTTTAAAAACAAATACTTATGGAATAACTCCATGGCGCGCGTACCCCTGATCGATGAAAACAACACCGCGCTCGCGGCGTTAATCGAAAAACTCATGGGCGCGCGCCGCGGCAAGCTGCTCAATCTGTATCGCGTGCTGTTGAACAGCCCGTCGATTGCCGAAGCCTGGCAGGCTTTCAACTCGGCAATACGGTTTAACACTGCACTAGACGAGCAGACGCGCGAGCTGGCGATCATGCGCGTGTCGCAGTTAAACGGCGCGGACTACCAGTTTCAGATACACGCCACCCAATACGCGCCCGAAGCCGGCATCACGCCGCATCAGATCGCCGCGCTGGACAGTGGTGAAAACTCCAGTCTGTTCAAGCCCGCGCATCGCGCGCTGCTCGCCTACACCCGCGCGATGACCGTGGCCATCGAGGTGCCCGACGCTGTGTTCAACCCCCTAAAGCAGTATTACAGCGATGCGCAAATCGTCGAACTTACGGTATTGATCGGCGCCTACAACATGCACACGCGCGTGGGACGCGCGCTGCGCATCGATCCCGAGGCTTCGTGAGAAAAATAAATGTCCATGACTACTACGCACCTTAAAACCGTCAACATCGCCAAGGCGCACGACCAGCTTCGTCTATCCAAAAACCAGAAAACCTTCAACACACTCATCAGGCAAATTGAACAGGCGCGCGCACGATTAGCCGCGTGGGAAGCCGTCGAAACTACCTACAAGCAGAAATACACCGCCGAGTTGGCGCCCCTGTTCAAGGACGCGGAAGCATTGCAGATCAAAATGGTGCATCGCATGGACAAAGCCAACGATCAAGCCAGCTTATCCAAAACCGAGCGCCGCAAACTCGCCGCGATCATTGCCGATAGCGTGCGGGATATTTTGCTGACGCGCGACGACGCCGATCTCAAGGCGATTTTCAACAAGTACAGCGACGTCGATTACGACGACGCGCAAGCCGCCGGTCAAACCGAACTGAAATCCGCGCTGGAAGACGTGCTCGGCTTCGAACTGGACGATGACATCGATCTGCGCTCGCCCGACGACCTGCTGGCGCACGCGCATCAAAAAATCAATGAAGCGCAAGCGCAAGAGGACGCCGCCCGCGAGGCCTGGCAAGCGCAGCACGCCAAACGCAAAATGTCTCCGAAACAACTGGCCGCAGAGGCGCGCGAACAAGTCGAAGCACAACAACTGCGCCAGTCGATACGCGAGATTTACCGCAAGCTGGCCAGCGCCCTGCATCCCGACCGCGAGCCCGACGCGCAGGAGCGTGAACGCAAAACCGCGCTGATGCAGCGCGTTAATCAAGCCTACGACCAAAACAACCTGCTGCTCCTGCTGCAATTGCAACTCGAGCTGGAACAAATCGATCAGGCCCACATCAACAACGTCAGCGAAGATCGCTTAAAACACTACAACAAAATTCTGCGCGAGCAACTGGCTGAGCTGCAACACGAAATCATGCGCGTCGAAAGCGGCTTCATGACGCAGACCCTGCTCGATCCTTTCGCGGCGATAACGCCCGACAATGTCATGCGTGACCTCGGCGCCCAAATCACCTCGATCAAGCGCGCCATTCGTGATCTGAAACGAGACCTGCTCGCTTTTGGCGATATTCAAAATCTTAAAGCGTGGCTCAAGACCTGGCGTCAACCCAGGCGGGATGCCTTTAATGATTTCCCGTTCTGAGTAATGGCGATTCGGCGCTTCATACCCGTTTCTTTTTTCCGGCAGCCTAAATGACTATTCGTCCGATCATCGTTGTCGAAGACGACCCCTTTCCACGCATGTTGAAGGCGTTTCTCGACCCATCGATCGAGCCGCAACGCCTCGCTGCCCTCGCCGATTTTTTTGCCCACGACCTGCCCGATTTCGCCGGCTGGCTGGCGCACCTGCGCGCAATGGCCGTGCCGCTCTACCCTGCCGAGGTGCGGCTGGTGAAGGATCAGGCGGCGTTACGCGCACAGTTACCCGACGCGACAGTCGTTGTCACGGAATCGTTTGAAATCGGCGTCAATGAAATCAACATCGCGCCCCGACTCAAAGTGGTGCAGAAATACGGCGCAATTTTGCGCGGTATCGATGTGCCTGCCTGCGCCGCGCGCGGCATCACGGTGCTGCCGCTACGCCGCCGCGCCAATATCTCGTGCGCGGAACACGCACTGATGCTGATGCTGGCGCTGTCGAAAAAACTCCACCGCCTGCACGGCAAAATCAGCATTGAACAATTGCAGGCCGCGGGCTACCAACCCAAAACGTTCGACACCGGTTACACGCCCAACTCCGGCTGGCCGCGCGTGCCGGGTATGAGCATTCTGTACGGCACAACCCTCGGCATCATCGGCTTCGGTGAAATCGGCCGCGAGATCGCGCTGCGCGCAAACGCTTTCGGCATGCGCGTCATCTGCACGCAACGCACCCCCATGAGCGACGCCGAACAACGCGAATGGAACGTAACCTGCTGCGAGCGCGACGCACTGCTGGCGCAAAGCGATTGGCTGTGCATTCAGCTCCCCGCCAATGCGAACACCCACCACTACCTCGACCACGCACAGTTCGCGCAGATGAAGCCCGGCGCAAAACTCATCAACGTCTCGCGCGCGCAAGTGATGAACCGCGACGCGCTGCTCGCGGCGCTGCGCTCTGGGCGCCTGGGCGGCTTCGCACTCGATCCGCTCTACGAAGAACCCGGTCGTGCGGACGACGCACTGCTGCGTTTCGACAACGTGATCCTCACGCCGCACGTGGCGGCAATGCCACGCTTTAACGCACTGAGCGATTTTGAAGACCTGGTGCGCGGGATAGCCGCCGCGATTACATAATAATATTGTTTCAAAACAAATGCTTATAATATGGCAGGCACAACCACGAGAAACCAGCCAGACTCCGCGCTACAATAATTTTCGCGTTTTTTCATTCGTCAACAGAGAGGATCACCGTCATGAACCACACTTATGATGAACTAAAGCACAAGACCGTCGTGCAGTTGCGCGAGATCGCCAAAGAAAACGAGGCGGCACACGAGTCACTCAAAGGCTACACGCAACTCAACAAAGATCACCTGATTACCTCGCTATGCAAGGCGCTCAATCTGCCGATGCATGTGCATCATGAAGCACGCGGCATCGACAAGGCCGCGCTGAAGACGAAGATTCGAGAGTTAAAAAAACAACGCAACGAAGCGCTGGCGGAGCACGATCATGAAAAACTCAAAGTGATCCGGCGCTCGATCCACGCATTCAATCGCCGCATCCACGCGGCGATGGTTTAACCCACGCGGTCGGCGCTTCGGGCCGCGTCAGCAGCGGCTCAGGGGTTTTTGTCGCTGCCAGGTACTGAATCTTGCGCCTGCGTCGGCTCGCCCGTTACCTCTTCCGGCGGCGGGTCCATACCCATTGCGCGTAACACCCACGCGATGGCGAACCCTGCCAGCAGCGGCCACCAGTGCGTCAGCATGACCGCCAGCACGCCTGCCGACGCAAAGGTCATCCCCAGCAGCAACAGTCCGTGATGCTTGCTGCGGGTGTAGGCGAAAAACAGCGCCAGTCCCCAGCAGCCATACATCAGCGCGAAGCTGTACACCAACCACGCCATCGGCACGCGCCCGGAATACACCGACGCCACCACTGCCAGTATCAACCCGCCAATAATCCACTTCATAACCCGGCCCGTCCGAAAATAAAGCGCGATTCTACACCGGCAAAGCCTCGTGATATAACCGCGCCATGGCGGATCCCAATTCCAATCCCAGCCGCACCTTAAAAACGTGCTGCGGCACACACATCGTCCACGACGGGCTTTCCGACGTCAGTTACGTGCTGCTGCCGCTACTGGCGCAAACCTTCGGATTAAATCTCGCGCAGGTGGGCATGATCCGCACCGCGCACCGCGTGGCGATGGCGGCGTTTCAGTTGCCTGCCGGGCTGATCGCCGAGCGCTTCGGCGAACGTAATCTGCTGGCACTGGGCACGCTGCTCGCGGGATTGGCGTTTATCGCACTGGGTTACGCCAATGGATTCTGGATGATCCTGATTGCGCTGTTTTTCGCGGGCATGGGTTCAGCGGTGCAACATCCCTTGTCCTCCACCATCATTTCGCATGCGTATCCGGGCGAAGGCCGGCGCACTGCGCTGGGCACCTACAATTTCGCGGGCGACGTGGGCAAATTTGTGTTCGGCGGCATTGTCAGTCTGTGCGTGCTGGCGGGGATTTCTTGGCAGGCGCCGGTGGTGGGCTTTGGCATCGCCGCGATCCTGACCGCCGTTGGCGTGTTTCTGTGGATCGCCAACACGCACACCCACTCGCCCAACCATCCCAAACCGAAAATAAAAGGCTGGGGCATCCGCAACAAGCCCGCGTTCGCGGCGCTGTGCATGGTGGACATCGTGGACAGCACCACTCGCACCGGTTTTTTGACGTTCATCGCGTTTTTATTGATCGCCAAAGGCGTGCCCGAAGGCTGGGCCGCGCTGGCCGTGCCGCTGGTGCTGATCGGCGGCATGGCGGGCAAATACTTTTGCGGCGTGCTGGCCGACAAATTCGGCGTGATCCGCACCATCGTCATCACCGAAATCGCCACCGGTGCGGGCATACTCGCTACCCTCGCCCTGCCGGGCATGGCGACTTTTTTTCTGCTGCCGTTCGTGGGTGTGGCGTTGCAGGGCACGTCATCGGTGATCTACGGCACCGTCGGCGATCTCGTCGAACCCGACAAACTGCCGCGCGCGTTTGCCGTGGTCTATACCGTCGGCTCGGTGTGCGGCATCATCGCGCCGCTCGGCTACGGCTTGCTGGGCGACGCCATCGGCATTGAAAAAACCATCGCCATCGCGGGCGTTGTGGTGTTTCTCACGCTGCCGCTCGCGCTGGTGCTGCGTGCAGCGATCAACGGGCGTCCAGCGACGCCCGAGGCAAGCGGTGTAAAATAATTGCTTCAGCACCTGTCAACGCCGTAAGGAAGCCATCATGTCCAAACCCCGCATCAGCTACATCCCGCTCGAACAAATGACGCCCGACATGCGCGTCGAAATGGAACGCTGCGCACGTGAAGGCACGCCGCGCCCGGAAAGCTCCGCGGTGCGCGCGCACGTGCATGCCTGTTTCTGGTTTTTTGCCAACTCGTGGCGCGACATTTTCAGGAACGGTGTGCTGGAACATTCCATCAAGGAGCTGTGCCGTGTGTACGTGTCGCGCTCGGTGATCTGCGAGTTTTGCGGCAACCAGCGCTCGATCAAAGGTGCGAACGAAGGGCTGAAAGAAACGCACTACGATGATCTGGTCGAATTCGAAAAATCCACCCAATACAACGAGCGCCAGAAAGCGGCGTTGTCACTGGCCGAAGCCATGGTGTGGCGGCTCGACACCGACGACGCGTTCTGGGCGCGCCTGCACCAACATTTTACCGAGCCGCAAATCGTCGAACTCGGCTGCGCCATCGGCCTGACTTACGGCCAGCAAAGTTTTATCCGTCTGCTCAACATCGATCATCACCAAGTGATGGCCGGCACCGCCGCGTCGATGGCGCCCGGCACTGAAACGGCTGAAGCGCTGGCGAAGCTCAAAGCCTCGCCGGATTATTGGGCCAATCGTGGCAAGGGCAGCACCGAGCCGAAGAAAAACGCCGCCTGAACTGCACCGGCCCCATAAAAAGGCGCTGGGTCAAGCGCCTTTTTTTATGTTCAATCCGCCTGTTCAATCCGCCTTGGCCCCCGTCTCGCGCACCAGCGCGCCCCACTTCGCCGTCTCCGCCGCCAAAAATGCCGCGAACGCTTTGGGTGACGCCGAAGGCGTGGAATCGATGGTGTCTTTCAGCAGTTGATCGCGCAGCTCCGGCAGTTGCAGCACCGCTGAAAAATCCTTGTGGAGTTTGTTGACGATGGCCGCTGGCGTGCGCGCAGGCACCATCAGGCCGTACCACGCCGCCGCTTCGAAGTTGGGGTAGCCCGATTCGTGCATGGTGGGTAGATCCGCCATCGCGGGTGAACGTTTGAGCGTGGTGACTGCCAGCGCGCGCAAGCGCCCGGCGCGGATGTGCGGCAGCGCAGTGGCCGAACCGAAGGTCATGTGTACGCGCCCGGCGATCAGATCAAGCACCACCGCGCCGCCGCCTTTGTACGGCACATGCAAAATGTTGATGCCCGCCATTTTGCGAAACAGTTCGCCCGCCAGATGCTGCGATGAGCCGATGCCCGCCGAGCCGAACGAATACGCGCCCGGTTTCGCCTTGGCGAGCGCCGCAAGTTCCTGCGCGCTTTTCGCGCCCACCGGCGGATAGACCGCAAGAATGTTGGGCACTTCGGCGAGCTTGGTCACGGGCTCGAAATCCTTCACCGAATCGTACGGCAGTTTGCGCAATGCCGGATTAATCGCATGCGCCGGACTCACCACCACCATGGTGTACCCGTCAGGCGGCGCTTTGGCGCCGATGTCGGTGCCCAGCACACCGCCTGCACCAGAACGCGGATCGACCACCACTTGCTTTCCCCACAGCTCGGTGAGCTTCGGCGCCGATAGCCGCGCAATCAGATCGGGCGCACCGCCTGCCGCACCGAACGACAGCACCAGGCGCACCGGGCGCGTAGGCCAGGTTTCGGCGGCGTGCGCGTCCGCGTAAGCGCCAGCGCCGCACGCGATTACGCCGCCGGCAAAAAACATCGCGCGAAAATGCCGCCGTATCACTGTTTCACGTATGAGCATAAGTATTTGTTTTAATTCACTTTTTTAATACCGCTCGCGCCACACATTTTCGGACGGCACACCCGACCGGCCGAAATAACGCGGCTGCAAGCCCGCCTGAAACCAGCACACAAACGTATACACCGTAAAAATGGGAACGCCCAGGCGCGCATTCAACGCCGCCGCGTACGGCGCCATGTTGTGGTTCTCGCACACGATCGCGCCGACATCGGGATGGTTTTTCAGCAGCGTTTCACCCGCCTGAAGAATATCGCGCTCGGCCTGTTCGTAATCCATATCGAGGGTATCGCCTAACATCACGCGCGTGAATTCGCGGCCGCCTTCGGTGCCCATCACCGGCGTGTCGTGCGCCGCACCCACCGCATCCCAATGTTCCGGCGTAATGCGATTGCCCTGCACGCTCAACACGCCCACGCGTTTGCCCGGCGGCAGCGTCGCCTGCACCAGCGGAATTTGCATCAGCGATGAACTCGCCACCGGCACCTTCACGTGCGCCGCGAGTTGCTTTTGGAATATCGCGAGAAAGCCGCCGGTGGTGGTGATGCCGTCGGCGCCGTCTTTCACCAATTCTTCCGCAGCTTTCAGGAACGCGGGCCCCAGCCCTTTGCCCTGCTCATGAATCACCACGCGCGCGCTGGCGCCCGGCACCACTTTGTAGAGCACCGGAAACGGCCATGTCATCGCGTTGCCGGTGTCACCCGGCGGGCGCGGCCATTTCGTATCCAGCATCAGGATGCCCACGCGTGCGCCGTAAACGGTTTTACCGCCGTAACCTTGCATGTGATTTCCTTTCTTGACCGCGCGGTGCCGCGCTTTATACTTCGGGTAAGGAGAGCGTCATGATATCGCAAATTGCATGGCTGATTGGCGTCACGGTCTGCGCCACGGTGTGCGCCACTGCGCAGGCACAAACGTATCCGGTCAAGCCGGTGCGCCTCATCGCGCCCTTCACCGCCGGCGGCCCGGTGGATATCACCGCGCGCATCCTCGCGCAAAAGTTAACCGAAGCATGGGGCCAGCAAATCATCGTCGAGAATCGCGCCGGCGCCAGCGGCACTATCGGCACGGACGTTGTCGCCAAAGCCGCGTCCGATGGCTATACCGCGTTGTTAAGTTCCTCCGCACATGTGATCGTGCCGGGCATTCTGTCCAAAATGCCCTACGACGCGATCCGCGATTTCGCGCCGGTCAGTGTGGTGATGAGTTCAGCGCTGCTGCTGGTGGTCACGCCCACGCTGCCGGTGAACAACGCGAAGGCATTCATCACGCTCGCCAAAGCGCGTCCCGGCGAGTTGTCGTTCGCCTCCGCGGGCGCGGGGTCATCCACACATCTCACCGCAGAGCTATTGAAGTCGGTCACTGCTACAAAAATGGTGCACGTGCCGTACAAAGGCCAGTCGCAGGCCATCACCGATGTCATTTCCGGGCAGGTGCCGTTCATGTTCAACACCTTGCCCGCGGTGATCGAATTCGCTAAAGCCAAACGCCTGCGCGTGCTGGCGATCACCTCGGAAAAACGCGCGCGACAGTTGCCTGACGTGCCCACTTTCAGCGAATCGGGATACCAGGAAATGATCACCGGTTCGTGGTACGCCGCGTGGCTGCCGGCAAAAACACCCGACGCCATCGTCACCCGCTGGGGAACCGAAATCGTGCGCATCGTGAATCTGCCCGATGTGCGTGGGCGCATTCTCGATTTGGGCGGCGAGCCGGTGGCCAACACGCCAGCGCAGTTCGATGCTTTCCAGAAAGCCGAAGCCGCGCGCTGGGCAAAAATCATCCGCGAATCGGGTGCCAAAGCAGAGTAGCCCGGCAGTTTAAGCAAACAACAAAACAACAGGGAGTTCCATGCACACGGAAAGCAGCAACGCCGGCAACGGTCAAATCGAATTCACCGGTAACGGCGGCGAATACTTTCGCATCTGGATCGTCAACCTCGCGCTGACGATACTCACGCTGGGGATTTACTCGGCCTGGGCCAAGGTGCGCCGCTTGCAGTATTTCTATCGCAACACGGCGCTACTGGGGAACAGTTTCGATTACCACGGCGACCCTGTCGCCATTCTGAAAGGGCGCATCATCGGCGTCTTGCTGCTGGTCAGTTACAACCTCGCGTTTGCTTTCAGTATTCGTCTGGGCCTGTTGATTTTGTTGATTCTGCTGGCGGTGTTTCCGTGGCTGATACAGCGTTCGATCAGTTTCAGGTTGCATAACAGCAGCTATCGCGGATTGCGTTTTCGCTTTACCGGCGCGATCAAAGACGCGTATGAAGTGTTTCTGGTGTGGCCCATCGCGAGCTACCTCACGTTGGGTGGCCTGATGCCGCTGGCGCACCAGCGCATCAAGGAGTATCAGCACAATCACAGTGCCTACGGCACGGCGCCATTCAGCTTTGACGCGAAGGCCGGCGCGTTCTACCGCATCTATCTGAAAATGTTCGGCATGGGGTTCCTGCTTCTGCTGCTGATACCGGCCATTCTGTTCGGGCTGTCGGCGGTGTCGCCCGAACTGTTTGACGGATTCAAATCCAAAGACCCGGCGGCAGCCGGCAAATTGGCCGGCATTATTTTCGCGTTAATCATGGTTTTTTACCTGGTGTTTTTTCTGCTGGTCGGCCCGTGGTTCGCTGCGCGCATCCAAAATCTGGTGTGGAACCACACCGCGCTGGGGCCTCACGCGTTTCGCAGTCATGTGCGCGCGCGCGAACTGTTCGTGATTTATCTCACCAACTTCTTCGGCATCATTCTGACGCTGGGTTTGTACAAACCGTTTGCCGATATCCGGCTGACGCGTTACCGCCTGACGCATATGGCGCTGCAAACGCAGGGCGATCTCGATGAATTTTTCGCGCAGGAACAACAAGCCGTAAACGCCATGGGCGAAGAAACCGCCAACGTGTTCGATGTCGATATCTCGTTCTGATCCGCTCGCGGTCACCGGCAACTATTTCGACGGACGCAGCGCCAAAGCGCACCCGGTCACGCTGACGTTAAGCGACGGGTTACTGCACGTGCAGGGTGAGGCCATCGCGCGCGACGAGCCGATTACCGCGCTGCGCGTGTCGGAGCCGATGGGCATGGCGCCGCGGCTGGTGTCGTTCCCCGATGGCGCGCATTGCGAAGTGCGCGACCACGCCGGCATGGCACGGCTACTGGCGGTGACCGGGTTTGAAGACAGTCTGGTGGTGCGCCTGCAACGTCGCTGGCGCTGGGCGTTCGCCGCCATCGTGGTGACGCTGGCGGTGGTGTTTGCAGGCTATCAGTGGGGTCTGCCCGCGGCGTCGGAATGGCTCGCCTTCAAAACCCCGGACGCGGTATTAACGCGCATGGGCAGCAGCACGCTCGACGTGCTGGATCGCATCGCGTTTTCACCCAGCAAATTATCCGAAACACGGCAACAAACACTGCGCAGCGCGTTTGAACGGCTGACCGCGCCCGCCGATTCGACGGCGACGGCGAAGGCACGCTACACGCTGTTGTTTCGTGATGGCGGCGCCGCCGGCGCCAACGCGATGGCGCTGCCCGACGGCACGCTTGTTGTCACCGATCAACTGGTGGCGCTGGCAAAGCACGACGACGAAATTGTCGCGGTGCTGACGCACGAACTCGGGCACGTCCAGCGCCGCCACGGCTTGCGCATGCTGATACAAAGCTCTATCGTCGCGTTTGTGGTGACGTTCTACATCGGCGATGTCAGCAGTGTCGCCGCCGGCCTGCCGACGCTGTTGCTGCAGGCGCGTTACTCGCGCAATCACGAAATCGAAGCCGATGCCTTCGGCGCAGCCATGCTCAAGGCGAACGGCATTTCACCGCGCCGGCTGGGCGATATGCTCGCCAAACTGGAAGCGGCGCATCGCGCGAAATCCGGCAAGCCCTCATCGGATAACCCCAATGCGGAAATCACAGCAAAGGACGGCGACGCCACGCGGCCCGCGCAGCGCGGCGGCATCAGCGATTACCTCGCCTCTCATCCCGCAACGCGAGAGCGCATTGAGGCACTGAACAACGCGCAGTAGCAGCGCCATGGCAGCCGTTGAGATGTATTTAAATATTGTTTAAAAACAAATAGTTAAATAAGTTACACAACTATCGGCTGATGCGGTGCGTTACCTACGATCACACCTTGCCCGCACGGAATTTACGGCGCGATACGGATTGCGCCACCAACCTCTAGCGCACGCTGCCCCGTACTAAATTGCCGGCACTCCCTCGTTCACAAGCAGTCCCGCTATCCTGTATCATCGGCGTCGCATACATACACCCAGCGGAGCAGAAGAAAAATGTTCTATGCCTTTTACGTCGTCGCGATCGTTATCCTGATTCTGCATTTCACCGGTTGGTTAAAGCGCAACAACCTTGAATGGATCGTGCTGGTGCTCGCCGTGGCAACCTTTCCCGCCGTGCTTTTTCTGAAATAAACGCTGCTGCGCTGCGCACTCACTTAAGTACCAAACTTGCGCCGCTGAACAACAGCATCACCGCCAGAATTCGATTGAACGTCGCCGCGCTGATACGCGCGGTCATTTTTTCCCCCACCCACGTTCCCAGCAGCATGAACGGCAGCATCACCGCCACCAGCGCCAGCGTGCTTTCGGTGTAGTAGCCCGCCAGCGCATAGCCGCCGATCCGCGCCATCATTTCGACGAACCACAGCACCGCCAGCGTGGCGCGAAACGCATCCTTGCCCGCGCCGCGCGCATGCATGTAAATCACCACCAGCGTACCGCCGCCACCGCCGAACAGCGTGTCGATAAACGCGCCCAGAAATCCCAGCGGCCACGCCCACCGCTGCGACAGCTTGAGTTGCTGCATACCCACCCACTGCGTGATGAGCATGTACGCCGCGTACGCCACCAGAAACCCGCCCAGCAGTTTGGTCAGCAGGCGGTTATCCAGCATCGTAAAAAGATACAGCCCGCCCACCACGCCCACGAGCGTGGGCAGTAACAGCAATTTAAATTCGTCCCACAGCACCTGATGCCGGTCGCGCAAAGTGAGCAGAACGAACAACACAAACACAATCAGCGCGGTGACCGGCACCACCGTGGACATCGGCAGCAAAAACGCCAGCAGCGGTGTCGCCACCAGCCCCGCGCCAAAGCCCGACATGCCGCGCACCACGTAGGCGCCGAACACAATGCCGGCGGCCCACGCAAGCTGCAGCATTGAAAACGTGTCAAGCATGTTATTTGGCAATCAGCAGAATGCCGCTGATGAAAATAATGCCGCCCACGGCCTGGTTAAAGCGGCGTTGGTTAAGCCGCTGCACCATACGGTTGCCCAGATAGCCGCCCAGCAGCATCAGCGGCAAACCGATCAGCAGCAGCGTCAGCGTGGTCGAGGTATACAAACCCATGACGGCGTAGCCCGTAATGCGCGTAAAGCCCAGCGCGATCATCAACATAGTGAGTGTGGCGCGAAAACGGTCTTTCTCGATTTTCAACGCATTCAGATACATCACGAACACCGGCCCCGCCGCGCCACCGAACAGCGAGCCAATCGCGCCCCCAAGGATACTGAGCACCGCAGCCAACGGCGTAAGCCAGCGCCGTGGAATGGCCGGCATTTCTCCCGACGCGTAGAGCATGTAGGTGGCGTAGGCCAGAATAAAAACACCGAAGATGCGCTTTAACGGCGCCGCATCGACATGCGCCAGCAATACGATGCCGATGACTGCCCCCACCACGGCGTACGGCGCGATGCGCGCGAGTTCGCGCCACTCGACCTTGCGCCAATGCGTGCTGCCATACAGCAGCGATGCAATGGTGTTCAGCGCCGAGGTGAACGGCACTACCGTCGCCAGCGGCGCGATCAGCGCGAGCAGGGGAACCGCGACGATCCCGCCGCCGAATCCTGCGCCGCCGCGCACGGCAAATCCCAAGGTGACCGCAAATACAAATAGTGCGATGTCCGCTATGCCGAAGGATTCCATATCAGACTGCGGCCGCAGCCCGGCGCGCATGCGCCGTTGTCAGCAACAAAGACAAAAAACCGCCGATCGCAAACAGCGACAGCAGGCCAAACGTAAAGGTGTAGCTGCCGTTCACGCGATAGATCAGCGCAAACAACGCCGGGCCGATCAAAATGCCGGCGAAGTTCCACACCATCGCGCCACTGGTTGCCACACTGACTTTGCCCGGCGGACTGAGCCGCGCCACTTCCGCGAGGAACAAACCATTCCAACCGACAGCGGAAGCGCCGAACACCAAAAACAGCGACGCGGTGACTGCGCGCGGCCACTGCGGCGTCAGCAGCGCCATCACCGCGCAACACACCACCATCACCGCGCTGAGGGTAAGCAACAGCCCCAGGCAGTTGCCGCAGCGATCAGCGATCCAGCCCCACGCGATACGCCCCGCCACCCCCGCGCCCTGCGCCACCGACAGCATCACGCCTGCTGCAACCAGCCCGTAGTCCGCCTCCTGCACCAGCAGGGTCACCGCAAATGAACTCAGACAAAGCTGCACGCCCGACATGAACATCGACGCCACCGACAGCCAGCGCAACTCTGAAATTCGCCACAGCAAACTCATGCCCTCACGCGCCTGCTGCCGCGCACTGCCCGCTTGCGGTGTGCGGTCGTCGTCCCACGTGGCGCGCACGCACTGCAATGCCACGATCATTGCCAGCGCGAAAATCATCACCAGCACGATGGCCCACCGCCAGCCGTACAGCAACGTCACCGGTGGTGCGATCAGCGCCATCAGCATCCAGCCCGCCGGCACGCAGGTTTGCTTGATTGAAAACAGCAGATTGCGCCGTTTAGGCGGGCTGAAGCGAAACAACACATGCGCAGCCGCCGGCGTCATCACACTCATCGCCGTGCCGAGCAGAATAGAGGCCATCACCAGCGCCGCCCATCCCGACAGCAAGGCCAGCGCCAGCGCGATCACACTCAGCAACAAACCCGTCTGTATCGCGCGGCAAGCGCCATGGCGCGTCACCATCCACGTCAGAAACGGCGACGACAGCATGGCCGCGCCGTAGATCAGGCTCATCTGAAACCCGATCAGCGAAGGCTCCACCCCCAACTCGCTCGCGAGTTTGGGCGCGATTACCGGAAACACCGCGATGCCCATCACCGTGCCGATTTGCGCCAGCGTGGTGAGCGCGACTACCACGACCACGGAAGCATGCACACCTGGCGGTTTTGTGCAATCAGAAGGCAATGAAAATATCCCGCCTACGCCGGCGTCGCGCCATACTGCTGGTCGTTCAGCATCGGCTGCATCTGCTTGAACTCCACCGGCACAAAATCGTAGCCGTCGTGCGGCGCATGCACGATCAGAAAAAATGCCTCGTCCGTTTTGCTGGGATTGAACACCTCGTGGCGCACGCCGGGCGGCATGGCGCAAAACGCGCCGGGTTTCAGCTCAAAGAGGCCATGCCCTTGCTGGCCTTCGTAACGGATCTCCAGCACACCTTTCACACCCACAAACAAATCGTAGACGCGTGAGTGCAAATGGCGCGGCACGCCGGAGCCGGGCGCGACGCGAAACACGGCGGACTGCACTGCGCCGTCTTCGTGAATGACGCCTTTTTCGCAGCCGGGACGGCGCGCGGCGAAGTCGATTTGCGTAATGTCGTTAACGGTGACTACGGCTTGCTGGCCCATGAAAGCTCCCTTCGTGCGGACGATGGATGAGCCGCCATGATCGCACAGTGGCATTGAGTCAGCTCGCAAAAGCCCGGATAATGAGCAGCTCTTGCGCGCCACTCGGGCGCGCCAGCCCTAATACATCCCTCGGAGCGACAAGATGAAAGCAGTAGTCCTGCACGAACACGGCGGCCTCGACCAATTGCAAATCGTTGCGGACTTCCCCGATCCCGTGGTGGTGGAAGGCCACGTCGTGATACGCGTGGGCGCGACCTCGTTCAACTACCACGACGTGTTCACCGTGCGCGGCATGCCCGGCATCAAGGTGCCGTTTCCCATGATTATCGGCCTGGACATCGCGGGCGAAATTCTTGAAGTCGGCGCAGGTGTCACGGGCTGGAAAAAAGGTGACCGCGTGCTGGTCAATCCGCTGAACAAGAAAAAAGGCCTGATGGGCGAGATGATGCACGGTGGTCTCGCCGAAAAATGTCTCGTCGCGGCGGATCAGTTAATCGCCATGCCCGATAACGTCACGTTCGAGCAGGCCGCTTCGCTGCCGGTGGCCTATGGCACGGCGCACCGCATGATTATCACGCACAACACCATCAAAAAAGGCGACAAGGT
>JAYVQD010000391.1:0-5247 GCA_043777275.1 Nitrosomonadales bacterium | reverse complement strand
ACCGTTTGTACGGCTACACTGGCGTGTTAACGCTGTTTATTTGAAATTGATATTCGATTTTTGATATTTTAGAGAGTGAATTGAAAATGAAATGTTGGTTGAGCATCGGGTTGGGCGCATGGCTGGTGGCGGGTTCGATAGGAACGCACGCACAGTGGAAGCCGGAAAAAGCGGTGGAAATTGTCACGTCGTCGGCGCAAGGCGGCAGCAACGACAAAGTGGCGCGCACGATTCAGGCAGTGATGCAGGAACACAAACTGGTACCGACGGCGGTGTCGGTGCTGAACAAGCCCGGCGGCAATCAGACGCTGGCGCGGGTGTATCTGAATCAGCATCCCGGCGATGCGCATTACTTCGATATTGGCAACCCCACGCTGGTGGGCAACCATATTTCGGGCATCACGCCGATCAGCCATCGTGACGTGACGCCGATCGCGCTGTTAATCAGTGAATACACGGCGTTCACGGTCAAGGCCGATTCGCCGTTCAAGACGCTCGGTGATTTGATCGCGGCACTGAAAAAAGACCCGGATTCGGTGAGTGTCGGCATCAGCAATCGCGGCGGCACCAATCATCTGACGTTGGCATTGACGGCGAAGGCAGCGGGCATTGATCCGAAGCGATTGAAAGTGGTGGTGTTCAAATCGAACGCGGAATCGACTACCGCGCTGATGGGCGGACACATTCAATTGGTCGCCGCGTCGGTGCCGTCGATTATCGGCCAGGTGCAGGCGGGCGGCGCGCGCGTGATCGCGGTGGGTTCGCCCAAGCGCATGACCGGGGTGCTGGCGAGCGTGCCCACCGTGCGTGAGCAGGGCCTGAACGTGTCGCTCGATAACTGGCGCGCGCTGATCGGTACCAAGGGTCTATCCGCCGCGCAGGTGGCCTATTGGGAAGGCGTGCTCGCCAAAGTGGTAGAAACCGCCGAGTGGAAAAAAACGCTGGATGCCAACAACTGGTCGGCGAGTTTTCTGCGCAGTCGCGAGTTTGCGAAGTTTCTCGACGCGGAGTACGACGAAACCAAAGGCATCATGAGCGATCTGGGTCTCATCAAGTAGCCCTTCCACAGAGGCAACAACGCGCATGATGAATGAACTGAATTTGACGTGGACGGACGTGACGGCGGTGGTGTTTTTTGGCGCCAGTTGGATCGGTTACGTCTACTTCGCGGGTTGGCAGGGCCAGCGCATGCCCAGCCTGCATACCAGCATGGATCGTTTCCGCCGGGAGTGGATCGTGCAGATGATCGGGCGCGACAACCGCATGGTTGACGTGAACGTGATGCGCAATGTCACGCGCAGCTCGCAGTTTTTTGCCTCAACCACCATGCTGATTATGGGCGCGCTGGTGGCCTCGATGGGCTATGTGCAGCAAGCGCAGGACCTGGTGCAGGGATTGCCGTTCACCGTAAAAGCCTCGGCGCGGTTGCTTGAAATAAAAATGCTGTTGCTGGTGCTGATATTCGTCCACGCCTTTTTTAAATTTTCATGGGCGATACGCCAGCTTAACTACTGCGGGATACTGGTGGCGGCGGCGCCCAAGCAACCGAAGCCGCCCAACGATGATCCCGAGCAGCACGCCTCGCACATCAACCGCATCGCGCGCATTGCCTCCTACGCCGGTTCGAATTTCAATCACGGGCTGCGCTCGTATTACTTTTCGGTGGCGGCGCTCGGTTGGTTTTTGCATCCCTGGCTGATGATGGTGGCGACGGTGTGGGTGGTTTTTGTGCTGCATCATCGGGAGTTCAGATCGAAGACCGTGCAGGCGATGGTGGATGAAGACAGTTCGCCGACCATGAAAACGTAGTTTTATAAGTATTTGTTTTTAAACAACTATTTTATTGAGTGCCTGATGATGCCTGCTATTCGTTCACTGCGCCCACTGCGTTCACTGCTGATGGTGTTACCCCTGCTGGTGATTTCAACTACGGCATTGGCGCAGTCCGCCCCCGGCTGGCCTGCCAAACCTATCCGCTGGATCAGCCCGTTCGCGCCCGGCGGCGGTGCGGATATCACCTCGCGCATCATCGCGCAAAAACTGAGTCCCGCGTTGAATCAGCAGGTGCTGGTCGATAATCGCGGCGGTGCGGGCGGCAACATCGGTGTCGATATCGCCGCCAAATCGGCGCCGGATGGTTACACCGTGGTGCTCGGCACCATAGGCCCCATCGCCATCAACGTCAGTCTCTACAAAAAGCTGCCGTTCGATCCGGTGAAAGATTTATTGCCGGTGACACAAGCAGCGAATGCGCTGAATGTGCTGGTGGTGCATCCCTCGCTGCCGGCGAAAACCGTGAAAGAAGTGATCGCCATCGCCAAAGCGCGTCCCGGCGAATTATCGTTCGGCTCATCCGGCCTCGGCGCCACCGATCATCTCGCGGGCGAACTGTTCAAAACCCTGACCGGTGTGAACATGGTGCATGTGCCGTACAAAGGCGGTGCACCGGCGATGCTGGATTTGATGGCGGGGCAGGTGCAAACCGTGTTCTCCACCGTGTCCACCGCCATCGGCGCGATCAAAGGCGGCAAGGTGCGCGCGATAGCGATGACCGGTGATAAACGTTTTGAACTGATGCCCGAGCTGCCGACCATCGCGCAGGCCGGCGTGCCCGGTTTTGAAGTGCGCAATTGGTATGGCGTGTTCGTGCCGGCAGGCACCTCCAAAGAAATCGTCGCACGGCTGAATGCAGAGCTGGTGAAAGTGCTGCAAATGCCTGACGTGAAGGCCAAGCTGCTGGAGTCGGGCATTGAAGCCCTGCACAGCACGCCGGAACAATTCGCGACCTACATTCAATCCGAAACCAAACGCTGGGCGAAAGTCGTGAAGGACTCCGGCGCGCGCGCGGAGTGAGTTCCCCCGGTCCCCGGTGTTACTGGTAGGTCAGCCTGAACGCGGCATCCGCGCCGGCCGGAATCGACTCCAGCGGTTGCAGGCTGGTGTTGAGAGGCAGCCGTGCCGCGCGCGATGCGGCGCCGGTCAGCAGGATGTCATTGGCCTTGGCGATGTCTTCACCGAGTTTGCAGGCGGCGTTGACTTCGGCGCCGAAGACATCGGCGTCCCCGATGCGCAGCATGTCGCCGAAGCCGATGCCCACGCACAGCAGCACTTTCTCTTCGTCGCTGCGCGTTTTATTGTATTGCTGCGTGCATTGCTGCATCGCCACCGCCGCGCGGATGGCGTCGTTGACGTGGCGAAACAGCACGATCAGGCTGTCGCCCTCGGTTTTGAGCAGGATGCCGTTTTCTTTTTCGATAATCGGCACCAGCATGCGATGCGATTCGTAAATGGTCTGCAAAAAATGGATGATGCCGAACTCGGCGACATTGCGCGAAAAGCCCGACAGGTCGGTATACAGCACCGCCCATTTTTCGCCGAACAAGCGCCAGATGCGCCGGTCGACCGCCGCTTTATCCGCGCCTGGCGCGAGCCGCTCCGCGATGAGTTTTTCGAGCCGGTCGGCGGACGCGCCGGAAACCACATTGTAGGTAAAGGGCATGGTCTGCTTTCGCGTTAGTAACCCACGGCCTGTCCGTCGGTGCGACGTTCGGAAGCGGCAAAGTAGCCGTCCTCCATTTTGTAGATCAACTGCGCGCGGCCGAAGTCGGTACTCCAGCGATCGGCCTGCGGCATATCGTGACCGCGTGCCTTAAGTGCCGCGATGGTTTCAGCCGGCACGCCGTGCTCAACGCCGACGCGCAGACCGCTATCGATGCGCCAGCGCGGCGCGTCGCTCGCGGCTTGCGGGTTTTGATGGTAGTCAACCATGCGCGACACCACTTGCATATGGCCCTGCGCCTGCATCGAGCCGCCCATCACGCCGAAACTCATCAGCGGCTGGCCGCCCTGGGTGAGAAAGCCGGGGATGATGGTGTGGAAGGGGCGCTTCTTCGGCGCAACGATGTTGGCGTGATTCGGTTTGAGCGAAAAACCGGAACCGCGGTTTTGCAGCGCGATGCCGGTGCCCGGCACCACCACGCCGGAACCGAAGCCCGAAAAATTCGACTGAATGTACGACACCATCATGCCCGATTCGTCGGCAGCGGTGAGATACACCGTGCCGCCCTTGCTCGGCGTGCCGAAGGACGGCGTGCCGGCTTTTTTCATGTCGATCAGCTTGGCGCGTTCCTTGAGATAGGCCTTGTCGAGCATCTGCGCCGGTGTCACGCGCATGGTGGAAATGTCCGACACGTATTCGTTGATGTCGGCGAAGGCGAGTTTCATCGCCTCGATTTTCAGATGCAGGCAGTCGGGCGAATCAATCGGCAGAGCTGCGACATCGAAGTTTTCCAGCATGCCCAGCGCCATCAGCGCGGCAATGCCCTGGCCGTTCGGCGGAATTTCGTGCAGCGTGTAGCCGCGATAATCGAGGCCGATGGGCTCCACCCAATCGAGCGTGTGCGAGGCCAGATCGTCGAGCGTGAGCGCGGCTTTGTGTTGTTTGGCATAGGCCGCGATTTTTTCGGCCAGTTCGCCGTGGTAAAACGCTGTACCCTTGGTTTCGGCAATCAGTTGCAGCGTTTTGGCGTGCGCCGCCGAAACAAATTTTTCGCCTGCGGCAACCGCGCGGCCCCTGGGCATAAAGGCTTCGGCAAAACCGGGCTGGTCTTTGAGTTCCGCCACGCCGTTCGCCCACAGCCGCGAAATCGTTGGCGTCACCATGAAGCCGTCCGCCGCGTATTTAATCGCGGGTTCAAACAAATCGGCGAAGGGCAGCTTGCCGTATTTTGCGGACATTTCCACCCAGGCGGAGACCGCGCCCGGCACGCTGACCGAATCCCAGCCGCGCTGCGGCATCGCGGTTTTGCCCTTGAACCAAGCGGGCGTCCATGCGGCAGGCGAGCGGCCCGACGCGTTCAAACCTTTGAGTTGCTTGCCGTCCCACAGGATGCAAAACGCATCGCTGCCGATGCCGTTACTGGTGGGTTCCAGCACGGTGAGCGAAATGGCCGTGGCGAGAATGGCATCCACCGCGTTGCCGCCTTTTAACATCATGCGCAAGCCCGCTTGCGCGGCGAGCGGTTGCGAGGTGGCGACGCAATTGCGCGCGAGTACCGGCATGCGTTGCGAAGGGTAGGGGAATTGATAGTCGAACATGTCCATGGGAAATCTCGGTGTGTCGGCGGGAAGCGCCAATTTTACAGGGGATCGCGTATCTTGTTTCGGCAGCGCAGTACCGGCAGGCGGTGCAATGCGTAGCGCCCGCAAAAAGCCCAAACGCGCAGCACCCGGCGCGACGCATTGACA
>JAYVQD010000390.1:0-5273 GCA_043777275.1 Nitrosomonadales bacterium | reverse complement strand
TCAATCTGATCGGCAATGCGATCAAGTTCACGCCGGCACAAGGCAAGGTAACCACGCACGCGCAAGTCGTGGGCCATGATGGCGACCGCCCGCGCGTGCGCGTGTCGGTAACCGATACCGGCATTGGCATCCCTGCCGACAAAGTGGGGGCGCTGTTCGCGCGCTATGCCCAGGCCGACGCCAGCACCGCGCGCAAGTATGGCGGCACCGGCCTCGGCCTATCGATATGCAAGTCGCTGGTGGAGTTGATGGAGGGGCACATCGGCGTCACCAGCGAGGCCGGCAAGGGCTCGGTGTTTTCGTTCGAGTTGCCGTTTACGCTGCAAGCGGCGGTCACTGAATCCGCATCCGAGCCGGCGCTGGCCGAAACCGCCGTCGTCACCATCGAGGGTATGCGCGTGCTGGTCGCCGAAGATAATGAGCATAATCAACTACTTATCGAGTTGTTGCTGAAAAAACAGGGCGTGGAATCGGTGATGGTCAACAACGGCGCGGAGGCGATTGAAAACCTCAGGCAAAATAGCTATGACTTGGTATTCATGGATCTCGAAATGCCGGTGATGGGCGGCTTTGAGGCGGTTGCCGCGATACGTGAAGACGAAAAGAAAAAGGGAACGCGCATGTCGATAGTCGCGCTGTCCGCGCATGCGCCGGAAGAACAACGAGAACCCTGTATCGCCGCCGGCATGGATGATTACCTGATGAAGCCGCTTGATGTCAAAGCCTTGCAGGCCACGTTGCGCCGGTTTGCGCCGGCGAAATTGGTTGCGGTGGCGGCTTTAAATCAGGCCGCATGATTCAGTCACCTCAGTTACGTCAACCAGGGTTAAACCGGATGCACGGAACGCTTATGTTTACGATGTTGGAAAATAAAGTGGTAACAACTTCATGAAGGAGCAAGTTCCGGTCAATAAACTCGCGCTCGGCATGTTTGTCGCCGAGCTGGACCGCCCATGGCTGGAAACCAAGTTTCTGATTCAGGGGTTCGTGATCGAGTCGCAGGAGCAGATCGACGAGTTTCAGCAGTATTGCGAGCACGTGTTCGTGGAGCGCACCCTTTCCACGGGCGATCAGTTTCAGGCGGAGGTGGTTGAAAAAATCGTGATTCAGCGCAAGCGCGCTGATCCTCACGTTATTATCCACGCCGACAAAAAGGGCGCCTCGACTCAGCCCAATGAAGGTTTGCTTGGCAGCATTGGGCAAATATTCAAGTCGGCGTTTTCGTCCGCGCCAGACGCTACGGAGGCTGCTCGCCCTGCGCAACCCGAGCGGCCCGCGCAACCCAGAGACCCGTTGGTCATCATTCACCCGGACAAGCCGGAAAAGCCCAAACGCAAACCCAAAACCGGCGCGGCGCGAGAAGTCCGCGAGAAAGGCTTCAGTGAGGAAGAGCGCGCCTATATCGAGCGCGCATCAGATCCCGCAGCGACGGTAAAGGTCTACAGCGAGAAAGAACTGTCCGCCCGCGGTGGACTGTTGAGCCGGCTGTCGCGCTTATTCGGCATGGGCGCAGAAGACAAGCAGTACGGCTATCTGGGAAAAACGGCAGTCGAAGAACCGGTGTACGTGGACACGACCCGGATCGAAGAAGAGCTTCCGATGGCGCAGGAGGCTCACGAAAAAGTGCAGATCGTTGTGCAGGAGGTTATTGCCGACCTCAACAACAACAAACCGCTGGAACTGGACAAAGTCAACGATGCCGTGGGCTGGATAGTCGAGTCGGTGGTGCGCAATCCGGACGGCATGATTTGGCTGGCGCGCCTGAAAAGTGTCGACGCCTATACGTACGATCACGGCCTAAATACGGCGATTTATCTGATCGCGTTTGGCCGCCATCTCGGCCTGCCCGAAGACCAGTTGCAAACGATCGGCACTGTCGGCCTGATGCAGGACGTAGGGAAGATCAAATTGCCGCGTCCCTTGCTCGACAAGCGCGATAGATTGAGCGCGGCGGAACTCAAAACATTCCAGAGCCATGTCGGACACAGCATAGACATCATACGCGGCGCGAAAGAAGCAACTGACGCGTTGATCGGCGCCGTAAATGAACATCACGAGCGCTACGATGGCAGCGGCTATCCGAGAGGCATCAAGGGCGAGCAGATATCGTTGCTCGGCGGCATGGCCGGTTTGGTTGACACCTACACCGCCATGATCGCCGCTCGTCCGTACGCGCCGCCGGTGTCCGTGCAGCAAGCCCTGCACGATCTGTATTCGTCACGCAATCATGACTTCAAGTCGGAGCTGGTGGAGGAATTCATTCAGTGCGTGGGTGTGTTCCCGGTCGGCAGTCTGGTGGAACTGAATACCGCCGAGGTTGCGGTGGTGGTTTCGCAAAACCGCACCCGGCGCCTCAAGCCGCGCGTCATGCTGGTGGTGGATTCGAACCGGCAATCGTTCGCGACGCCGATCATGATGGAATTGATCTACGATCCACCCACGCCCACAGGCGAACCCTACCGCATCGTGCGCGGCTTGCAGGCGGGGCTGTACGATTACGACCCGCAGCAGACGCTCAATGCGCTGATGGAAGCGAAGTAGTTCCGCAGCGCTTGCGCGCCGCAGAATCGGTAGCGGTTATTTCTTGTCGGCCTCCAGAATAGCGAACCCTGCCTGCAACGCTTTCTCAATCCGCGATTTTTTCTGGGCGATCGATTCATCCGTCCACGGCCAGAAGCCATGCTTGGCTTTCATGCCCACATGGCCGCGTTCGACCATGGCTTTGAAGAACGGCGGCGGCGTGGTTTCGTTGTGCAGCAGCGGATAGAGCGAGGTCGCCACCGCGAAGTTGGTATCCCAGCCCGACATTTCTTTTTGCATAAACGGCCCGCAGGCAACAAAGCGGAAACCGAAGCCCTGGCGCACGGCAATGTCGATACCCTCGGCTGTAGTGACGCCATCGTGAATCATCCACATTGCTTCGCGCATCAGCGCTTGCTGCAGGCGGTTGCCGACAAAGCCGGGCACATCCTTGTTGACGCGTATCGGCGCCTTGCCCACATCATGCATAATTTTTTCCAGCTTGGCCGCAACCGCCGGATCGGTGGACTCGGCGCTGACCACCTCCACCAGCGGTACCAGATGCGCCGGCATGAAGAAATGCAATCCCGCCACACGTGATGCGGTTTTTAATCCCTGACCTACCGCACCGATCAGAAAATTCGAGGTGTTGGTCGTCAGCGGTGTGCCGGGCTTCGCCAGTGTTTCGAGTTGCGCAAACAGTTTTTGCTTGAGCGGAAGATTCTCGGTAACGGCTTCGATCACCAGATCAATCGCGTCCCATGCGATGTCTTCAAGCCGCGCGTAGGCGACAACGTTTTTCGCGCTATCCGCATCCGCGTTGATTTTTTGCAGTCCCGCGCTCACACGCGCATCGAGCGCGTCGCGTGTTTTCTGCGACGGACTCATAACATGTACCTTCCAGTCTTTGGCCGCGAAGATGGTGGCGATATCGCCGCCCATGATGCCGCCGCCGACGATGACAACGTGTGATGCTTCAGGCATGACGAAATGCTCCGGTTGCGAATAAGAAAGTGCTGAACCACAAAGGCGAAAAAATAGCGCAGTCTCTGCCGCGCTATTTTATCAATAAAAACAAATACTTATAATAATGCCGGCCTGCTGCTATTTTGCCCGTGTCGCGCTCCATTTACCGGCTGCGCTGCCCTGCACGCTGCCGTCGATGCGATCGCCGGAAACCTTGCCGCTGTAATCGCGACCGTCTGCCGAGAACGAAATCATATCGCCGCGCACGCGCGCGTTGGTGATGACCTTGCCGCCTGCCGTGCCTTCGAGTTTCTGGAAGGTTTGTTTTAACGCGAGATCGCCGCCATCCATGCGCCAGTTGCCGTCCACTTTCGCCGGCACGATCCACAGGTAAGCGGTGCGGCCCTCCACGTTTTCCGTTTGATCCGCCTCCCAGTCGCCCATCGTAAACGCATGCGATACCACGCGCGTGCCGGGCTTCATGTTGAGAACGGTAGGACGCAGTTTCAGGTTCAGGCTCGGCAGCAGATACATCGTCAGCACCGTGGCCTTGCTGAAATCGGTTTCAAAAATGTCACCGCGTACAAATTCGGCACGGTTCCCGATGGCAGCGCCTTCTTTCTGCGCGTTGCGCCTGGCGTGCTCCACCATGTCGGGGTTGTATTCGACGCCCAGCGCACGGATGCCGCGTTTGGCGGCGGCAATCACTGTCACGCCATCACCCGACCCGAGGTCGATCACGTAATCACTGGGAGTGGCCTTGGCCATGTCGAGCATTTTTTGCACCAGCGCCACGGGCGTCGGCACCCAGATGACATCTTTGCCTTCCTGCCCGACAGACGGGGTGAAGTCCTTGTTCTGCGCTTGGGCGGCGGCGCAGAACAATAAGGTTGTGGCGGCGAGCAACACGGAAAAACGTTTCGCGATCAACTGCATTTTGAGCCTCCTGGGTGACAAGGGTTAAGCGGAACTGTGGATAATAAATGGCAGGGGGGCAGATTATGCCTCAACGAATAAGTCGTACAAGACTGCGGTTAATTGGCTTTGCTGCCATCAAGCGTGGCGCCCGAGGCCACCAGCGCGGCAATAGCCGCATCGGTAAATCCCGCCTCGCGCAAAATTTCCACGCTCTGCTGCCCGATCAACGGTGCGGGACGGAAATCCGTGCGCGCCCCGCGCGACAATTTGTTGGGCAACTTCATATTGATGATTTTTCCTTCCGTCGGATGCTCAATAGTTTCAAAGAAGCCGATGTCGTTCAGATGCGGGTCAACCAGGATCTGCTCCAGCGTTTGAAAGGGCATTGCCGGGACGTCGGTGCGGTCGAAAATTTCGATCCAGTCTGCGGTGGTCTTTTGTTTCAATCCTGCCGCGCGTATTGAAAAATAATCCGCCGTGTTTTTAAAGCGCGCCGCCACGGTGGAGAGGCGCGGATCGGTTTTCAGTTCCGGCTTGCCGATGGCGTCGAACACCGCAAACGCCTGCGCATTGGTGTTGGCGGAGATGCAGATATGACCGTCTTTGGTAGGCAGCGGGCGCGACTGCGGATCGATCAGGCGCGGGTCGCCCATGTCACCGCCTTTTTCACCCATGGGCGGCACAAAGGTTCTCCGATACAGGTGTTCTTCGAGCGTGGCCTTGACGATGTTTTCAAACATCGGCAGCTCAATCGTCTGACCCTCGCCGGTGCGTTCGCGGTGAAACAGCGCCATCAATATCATCTGCACCGCGATCAAGCCCACCGTGCGGTCGGCCACCACCATCGGCAGATAACGCGGCTCGCCGGT
>JAYVQD010000389.1:0-20502 GCA_043777275.1 Nitrosomonadales bacterium | reverse complement strand
CTTCGGGCAGATCAGACCGTCGGGCCAGCGTAGTTTCTCCAGATAATCACGGCATGCCTGTTCCGAGTGAAACCAGTCAAGAAACTGAACCCACGTTGTTGGATATTCTTTTCCACTAATTGGTGTGTGCTCGGGAGCGGCCATTTGGCAATTCTGCCACTTGTGGAGCTAGAGGGATACCCCGTTTATTCATACAGTATTATCCAATCGTGAAAAACGGCACCCCGAATCTTCCCCCGCTCAAGGCAGCCAAATTGCTGGATCAGGTGCGGGAACGCATCCGCTACTTGCACTATAGCTTACGGACAGAGGAAAGTTATGTCTTCTGGGTGCGCGCGTTCATTCGTTTCCACGGCGTGCGCCACCCCGCCACCATGGGCGGCCCCGAGGTCGAGGCGTTTTTGTCGTGGCTCGCCTCTACGCGCAAGGTATCCGCATCCACGCATAAGCAGGCGCTATCTGCGTTGCTGTTTCAGTACAGCAAGGTGTTGGTTGTCGATTTGCCCTGGATGGCCAATGTCGGGCGCCCGCGCACGCACCGGCGCTTGCCGGTCGTCTTGAGCGCGGAGGAGGTTGCTGCGTTATTTGCGCTGATGGAGGGCGAGCATCGCTTGCTTGCGCAATTGCTTTACGGTACCGGCATGCGCATAACGGAGGGGTTGCGGTTGCGCGTTAAGGATGTGGATTTCGAGCGCCGCACGATCATCGTGCGCGAAGGCAAGGGCGGGAAAGATCGTGCGCTCATGCTGCCGCAGAGACTAATACCCGCGTTGCGCGAACAGTTCGCGCGCGGGCGCGTCGTGGACGTGGTTCTGGGTGTTTCCGCAAGCTACGCATTCGACGGATCCTCGAACCGGTGTTGTCCGCCGCCATCCTCTGTACGATCAAACGTTTCAGCGCAGTTTCAAACGCGCGGTCGAGCGCGCGGGCATCGGCAAGCTGGCTTCTCCGCATACGCTGCGCCATTCATTTGCCACGCACCTGCTGCAATCAGGCTACGACATACGTACGGTGCAGGAACTGTTGGGGCACTCGGATGTGGCGACGACGATGATTTACACGCAGGTGCTCAACGTGGCCGCTGGCGGCGTGATTAGTCCGTTTGACCGGCTGACGCCGGGATCACATACCGGGCAGTCGCTTGCGCAATGCAAAATGAATTAACCTTCTGTTTATAAACATTAGTTATGTTGCGCCAGCCAGTCTTTCGCCACCAAAAACTTCTCATATAGCGCCGCCTCGCGCGAACCCGCCTCGGGCTTCCAGTCATAGCGCCAGTTCACCACCGGCGGCAGTGACATCAAAATCGATTCCGCGCGCCCGCCGGATTGCAGACCGAACAGGGTGCCGCGGTCGTAAACGAGATTGAATTCGACGTAGCGTCCGCGGCGATAGGCCTGGAACGCGCGCTCATTTTCACCGTAGGGCAGCGCGCGGCGGCGCTCGACGATGGGGGTGTAGGCCTTGAGGAAATGATCGCCCACGCTTTGCATCAGGGCAAAGCAGGCGTCGAAATCGGGCGTGTGTACGTCGTCGTAGAAAATGCCGCCGATGCCGCGCGGTTCGTTGCGGTGTTTCAAGTAGAAATATTCGTCGCACCATTTTTTGTATTGGGGATGCAGCTCTGCGCCGAAGGGAGCCAACGCATCGCGGCAGGTTTGATGAAAATGGCGCGCGTCTTCTTCAAAGCCGTAGTACGGCGTCAAATCCATGCCACCGCCGAACCACCACACCGGCGGCGCGCCTTCTTTGATCGCGCAGAAAAAACGCACGTTCATGTGTACCGTGGGCACCAACGGATTGCGCGGATGCAGCACGAGCGAGACGCCCAGCGCTTCGAATGAACGGCCCGCCAACTCCGGGCGGGCCGCGCTGGCCGACGGCGGCAGGCCTTGCCCGAATACGTGTGAGAAGCCGACCCCGGCGCGCTCGAAAAACGGGCCGTCTTCGAGGATGCAGGTGACGCCGCCGCCGCCCTGCGGTCGTGTCCACACGTCGCGACCGAACGATGTGCCGTCGAGCGCGGTTAAGGCGTCGACGATGCGGGTTTGCAGGCCTTCGAGGTAGGTTTTTACGTGCCCGGTATTCATGGATGGCAAGGATACCTCACCGTGACGGCGGTGTTATGCCTTGCGTGCGCTGCCCGATGCATTGATCGCACGGAAGCCGATATCCCGCCGCAGTTGCATGCCGTCAAACGTGATGGAGGCGGCGATGTCGTAGGCGCGCTTTTGCGCGCTGCGCACGTTGTGGCCAAGCGCGGTGACGCACAGCACGCGGCCACCACTGGCGATGATGTCGTTACCTTGCAACGCGGTGCCCGCGTGGAACACATGATAGTCCTCGCCTGCCACCGGCAATCCGCGAATCACGTCGCCCTTGCGCGGATTGTCCGGGTAGCCGTGTGCGGCCAGCACCACGCCGAGTGCGACGCGCGGATCCCATTCAGCTTCGATTTTATCCAGCGTGCCATCGATGGCGTGCTCGAGTAAATCCACCAGATCACTCTTTAACCGCATCATAATCGGCTGGGTTTCGGGGTCGCCCATGCGGCAGTTGAATTCGAGGGTGTTGATTTTTCCGTCGGGGGTAATCATCAGCCCGGCATACAGAAACCCGGTGTAGGGAATGCCGTCTTTTTGCATGCCGTTGAGCGTGGGCATGATGACTTCGCGCATCACTTTGGCGTGGATCGCCGGGGTGACCACCGGCGCCGGGGAGTAGGCGCCCATGCCGCCGGTGTTGGGGCCGATGTCGGCATCGCCGAGGCGTTTGTGATCCTGACTGCTGGCCAGCGCCAGCGCGTGTGTGCCATCGGCGAGCACGATGAAGCTGGCCTCTTCGCCTTCGAGAAACGCTTCGATCACCACGCGCGCGCCGGCCGCCCCCATTTTGTTATCGATGAGCATCATGTCCACAGCGGCGTGCGCGTCGGCGAGGTTCATTGCGACCACCACGCCCTTGCCTGCCGCAAGACCATCGGCCTTGATGACAATGGGCGCGCCTTGCTGGTCGATGTAGGCATGCGCTTGCGCGACATCGCTGAAGGTGGCGTACGCAGCGGTGGGTATGCCGTGCCGCTGCATGAAGCTTTTGGAAAAATCTTTCGAACTTTCGAGTTGCGCGGCGCGTTGCGTGGGGCCGAAGATGCGCTGCCCCGCCGCGCGAAACGCATCCACCACGCCGTCCGCAAGCGGCGCTTCGGGACCGACGACCGTTAGTAAGATGTTGTTTTTATTGACAAATTCCAACAGGTCTGCGGTGCGCGTCAAGGCGACGTTTTCCAGGCGCGGCTCGCCTGCGGTGCCGGCGTTACCGGGGGCGACGTAAATTTTGGACGCCTGCGGCGATTGCAACAAGCGCCATGCCAGCGCGTGCTCGCGGCCACCGGAACCTATGACGAGAATTTTCATTGGGCGTTACCGTATGCCTGCTCAGCGTATGCCTGCTCAGTGACGAAAATGCCGCACGCCGGTGTAGACCATGGCGATGCCGTGTTCGTCCGCCGCCGCGACGACTTCTTCATCGCGCACGCTGCCGCCCGGTTGAATAATCGCTTTGGCGCCCGCCTCGGCCACCACATCGACACCATCGCGAAACGGAAAAAACGCGTCCGACGCCACCACCGAACCTGCCAGGGTGAGCTTGGCGTTGGCTGCCTTGATCGAGGCGATGCGCGCGGAATCAATGCGGCTCATTTGCCCCGCGCCGACACCCAACGTTTGGCCACTGCCGCAGAACACGATGGCGTTGGATTTCACATATTTGGCTACGCGCCACGCAAACAGCAAATCCGCTAGTTGCTGTGGTGTGGGTTTAACTTGGGTAACGACTTTTATATCGGCGGCCGATATCACTTTGTTGTCAGCGGATTGAATCAGCAGGCCGGAGCCGATGCGCCTCACGTCGTGTGCGTTGCGGCCCTGATCCCATGCCGCGGCCGCACCAGGTTTGACGCCATCCAACGAAATTTCCAGCACGCGCACATTGACCTTGGCCGCGATCACTTTGAGCGCATCCGCGGCATACGCCGGTGCGATCAGCACTTCCACAAACAGCTTCGCCACCGCTTGCGCAGCCACCGCATCCAGCGGCCGGTTAAACGCAATGATGCCGCCGAACGCGGACGTCGGGTCGGTCGCCAGCGCTTTGGCGTACGCCTCGCCGCAATCGCGCCCCACCGCCACGCCGCACGGATTGGCGTGCTTGACGATCACGCACGCCGGCTCATCGAAAGATTTAACGCATTCCCACGCCGCATCGGCATCGGCGAGGTTGTTGTAGGAGAGTTCTTTGCCCTGCAATTGCCTTGCCGACACCAGTGAACCCGGCGCGGGATGCAAATCGCGATACAGCGCGGCGTGCTGATGCGGATTCTCGCCGTAACGCAAATCCTGCAACTTCACGAAACGCCCGTTGGACTGCGCCGGAAATTCACTGCGCGTGCCGTCCGCTTGCAGTGACGACAAATAATCGCTGATCGCGGCGTCGTAATTCGATATGCGGTTGAATGCGGCCACGGCGAGCGCGAAGCGGGTTTCATCCGACAACGCGCCGCTGCGTTTGATTTCGTCCAGCACGTTTTGATATTGCGCGGCATCGGTCACCACGCCCACGCCGCGCCAGTTTTTGGCGGCCGAGCGCACCATCGCCGGGCCGCCGATGTCGATGTTTTCAATCGCGGCCTCCAGCGTGCAATCCGCTTTGGCAACGGTGCGCTCAAACGGATACAGATTGACCACCAGCAAATCAATCGGCGGAATCCCCGCAGCCTCAATCGCGCGCAAGTGTGCCGGGTCTTCGCGCCGCGCCAGCAACCCGCCGTGAATCTTCGGGTGCAGCGTTTTGACGCGGCCATCGAGCATTTCGGGAAAGCCGGTGTAGTCGGCGACTTCGGTAACGTTCAGGCCCGCATCGGCAAGCATTTTCGCGGTGCCGCCGGTGGACAGCAACGCGATGCCGAGCGTGGCTAACTCGCGCGCGAATTCGACCAGCCCGGTTTTGTCAGAGACGCTGAGCAGCGCCTGTTTGATGGCAGCCACGACTAAAACTTGATGTTGTGCGCCTTCATTTTCTTGCGCAGCGTGTTGCGATTTAACCCCAGCATCTGCGCCGCGTGCGTTTGGTTGCCGCGCACGCGGGTTAACACCGATTCCAGCAACGGCTTCTCGATACAATTGATCACCATGTCGTAGACGCCGCTGGCTTTTTCACCATCCAGATCCTTGAAATACCCGTCGATGGCTCTGCGTACCGTGCGCGCCATATCGTTATCGTTGATCATGCCGCAAGTTCCTCACTGTAGATCAGGTGTTGGCTGCGATCAGCGAGTTCGTTGAAGAAATCGTTAACCGCTTCCAGTTGTTCCCGGCAGGTTTCGAGCTGATTCATCGCGTGACGAAACGCAGCGGATCCGGCCAGCCCTTTGCTGTACCACGAGATATGCTTGCGCGCGACGCGAACGCCGCGCTGCTCGCCGTAAAAACCGTAAAGATCATGCAGATGCGCCACCAGCACGTGATGAATCTCGCGCACTTCCGGTGGCGGCAGGTGTTTGCCGGTGGCCAGATAGTGATTGATCTCGCGAAACATCCACGGCCGGCCCTGCGCGGCGCGACCGATCATCACCGCGTCGGCCTGGGTGTATTCGAGCACGCGCTTCACCTGCTCGGGCGTACTGATGTCGCCGTTGGCGATCACCGGAATACCGATTTCGGATTTCACCTCGGCGATGGTGTCGTATTCGGCCTCGCCGCTAAAACCACACGCGCGCGTGCGGCCGTGTATCGCCAGCGCCTGAATGCCGCAGCGTTCGGCAATTTTGGCCACGGTCACGGCGTTTCGGGTGCCCTGATCCCAGCCGGTGCGGATTTTGAGCGTCACCGGAATATCCACCGCACGCACCACCGCTTCGAGGATGCGATTGACCAGCGGCTCGTCTTTCAGCAGCGCGGAGCCGGCCATCACGTTGCACACTTTTTTGGCCGGGCAGCCCATGTTGATGTCGATGATCTGCGCGCCGTTATCGAAGTTAAAGCGCGCGGCGTCGGCCAGCATTTGCGGATCGGCGCCGGCAATCTGCACGGAAATCGGATCCACTTCGCCTTCGTGGTCGGCGCGGCGGCGTGTTTTCTCGGAACCCCACAGCAGCGAATTGCTCGCCACCATTTCAGACACCGCCATGCCCGCGCCCATGAGCTTGCACAGTTGACGGAACGGCCGGTCGGTCACGCCCGCCATCGGCGCGACGACGAGCTTGTTTTTCAGAATGTGTTTGCCGATTTGCATGCGCGAACGGGTGGTTGGATTTTTGAGCGCCAATGCAGGAAGGACGCGATTCTAATCCTGCGCGCGCGCAGTGCAAAGGGGAAATTGATTATTTTTTACACAGCGTGGATGCGATCAGCGTACATGCGACACTACGGATTCATGGTTGGAGAAACTCGCCATAATCCTAGGTACTTAGCGGAAGTTGTTCGCACAACACATGCGTACATCGCGCTAGGGGTTTGCGCGGAGTGAAATTTTGGGATCGCGTTGCGACAGTTACAAAAAAATAATCGCGCGCCCTAATGCAAACGGCTTACTTTGTGGTAAGCAGTTACGTAACGCTCGCGCAACGGGCTAAATTTAGAATCACTCTTAACCGCGCGCGCCGAAAATCATGCGCCGCGCGAGAAAATCACGCGCGGGTGCGATGCTGCCGAGCAGCGTCATGCCCGCGCCGCGCATCGCACGCAGCGGGAAAAAATCGTTGGTAAACAAGCGAACGAATCCATGCGTTGCCGCCACGGTTGCGCTGCGGTCGAGGCGGCGGCTGGCGTCATAACGGCGCACGGTGTCGTGGTGAGCGAGTGTTTGCACCGGCAGCGTGCGCAAGATTCGCGCGAGCTCCCACGCGTCACGCAAGCCCAGATTGAAACCCTGCCCGGCCACCGGGTGCAGCGTTTGCGCCGCGTTGCCGATGGTGACCACGCCTGCTACGGGCGCTGCCGTCGCAGACCGTAACACCAGCGGATAACACGCGCGTTGCGCCACGGCGGTGAAATGGCCCAGCCGTCCGCCAAATGCCTGCCGCAGTTCGGCTAAAAACAGTTCTGCATCAGCGGCTTGCAGTGCTTCCGCGCGCGCGGGTGTGAGCGTCCACACCAGCGCCATTTCGTTATCATGGCCACTGCCGTTTCCAGCGTCTCCCGGGCTACAAAAAGGCAGCAACGCCAGCGGCCCTTCGGGTGTGAAGCGTTCGTAAGCTGTATGGGCATGGGGTAACGCAGTGCGCACGCGCGCGGTCAGCGCGTGTTGCTGATAGTCGGTGGCTTTTGCGGGCGCGAGGCCTTCCATGTCACCGCCGTCGGCGACCACGGCCAAATGCGCCGTGAGTGATGCGGCAACGTCATCACACGCATAGTCGATGTGCTGCGCGTCGCCCGTACGGCGCAACGCGGTGACGCGGGCGCCTTGCCGATAGTCGCAACCCGATGCACGCGCCGCCTCGGCCAACACCGCGAACATCGCGCCGTAGTCGATGACATAGCCCAACGCCGGCACGCCCGCATCGGCAGCGCTGATCGCAACACGGCCAAAGCCGCCGCGTTGCGATACGTGAATGTGGTTGATGGCGGTGGGTGTCAGTTCATTCCACGCGCCCAGCCGTTCCAACAACAGACGGCTGCCATGGGACAACGCGATGGGCCGCGGATCAGCGGCCACGATGGCAACCCTGCCGACGGTGGCGCGCGCTTCGAGTACCGTGACGCGCAGCCTGCTGTCACCACCCTGTCGCAGGGCCAACGCCAGCGCCGCGCCCACCGGGCCGCCGCCCACGATCACAATGTCAGTGTCGGTAATCATGCGGTTCAGCGCGCCGCCATCAGCGCCTCGATGTCGCTGACGGTTTTAGGCGCGGCGGCAGTCAATATTTCACAACCACCGGCGGTCACCACCACATCGTCCTCGATACGCACGCCGATGTGGGCAAACGCGGCGGGCACGCCTGCACCCGGGCGAATATAGCAGCCCGGCTCAACCGTCAACACCATGCCCGGCTGCAACGCCCGCCATTGGCCGTCGCGCTTGTAGTCGCCCGCGTCATGCACATCCAGCCCCAGCCAGTGGCCGGTGCGATGCATGTAAAACTGGCGATAGGTTTCTTTTTCAAGCACTTCCGCCAAGCTGCCCTTGAGCAATTTCAAATCGATGAAGCCCTGCGCCAGCACGGCCACCGCGGCATCGTGCGGCGCGTTCCAGGTATTGCCCGCTTTTACCTCGGCGATAGCGGCAGCCTGTGCGGCCAGCACCAACTCGTACACGGCTTTTTGCGGCGCGCTGAAGCGGCCGTTCACCGGAAACGTGCGCGTGATATCCGAGGCGTAGCCGTCGAGTTCGCACCCCGCGTCGATCAACAGCAGGTCGCCGTCTTTGAGCGTGGCGTCATTGGCGACGTAATGCAGCACGCACGCATTCGCCCCCGAGGCGACGATGGAGGTATACGCCGGCGACTGCGCGCCCAGACGGCGGAATTCATGCAGCAATTCGGCTTCGATCTGAAATTCGGCGCCGCCCGCGCGCGCGGCGCGCATGGCGCGCACATGCGCGCCGGTCGATATCGCTGCCGCGCGGCGCATGGTCGCCAATTCGTCGGCGTCTTTGATGAGGCGCATCTCATCGAGCAGCGTGTGGATGTCGGCGATATCGCGCGGCGCGGCCACGCCCGTTCGTGCGCGTGCGCGAACCGCGTTCACCCAGCCCAGCACGCGCGCGTCCCATGCGCTGTCACCGCCCAGATGCGCATAAACCGCTGGCTGGTCGGCCAGCAGATCAGGCATCACCTTGTCGAGTTGATCGATGGTGTAGGTTTCATCAAACGCGAACGTTTCTTTGGCCGCCGCCGGGCCGTGACGAAAGCCGTCCCAGATTTCACGCTCTTCGTTTTTTTCGCGGCAAAACAGCAAGTGACGGGGTGAGTCGCCCGCGACGACGACCATCACGGCCTCCGGCTCGACAAACCCGGTCAGGTGATAAAAATAACTGTCGTAACGATACGGATAATGCGCATCGCGATTGCGCGCGCGCTCCGGCGCGGTGGGCACGATGGCCACACCTTTGCCGATCCGTTGCGCCAACCGCGCTCGGCGGCGAATGTAGGGGGCGGTGTTCATGGTGCAATGATTATAGCGCCGGTGAGCGCGGCAGCGAACGCGGCGGCGAACGCAAATTAGTCGCCGCCAGTGTGGCTCACCTTGCCCGCGTTACCGTCATTGCGCAGGCGCGCGTCCAGTTCCGCCAGCCGCTGCGGTGTGCCGACATCGTTCCACTCCCCGCGATAATGTTCGCCCGAGACGCGCCCTTCGGCGATGGGTGTGGCGAGTTGCGCGGCCAGGCGTGCTTTGCCGCCGCGCGCGATGCCGGCGAACAGCGCCGGGTGATAGGCGCCGATGCCGCTGAAGGTGAGTCGCGCGCCGTCAGCGGTGACCACGCCGTCACGCAAACCGAAGTCGCCTTGGCGGTGGTGTTCGGGATTGTCCACCAGCACCAGATGCGCAGGCCGGTTCGCGGATAAGGTTTGCGCGTGTTGCGTCAACCCGGCGAAATCGTAGTCGCTGTAGACGTCGCTGTTGACCACCAGAAACGGTTGGTCATCCAGCAAGGGCAGCGCCCAGGCGATGCCGCCGGCGGTTTCGAGTGCCTCGCGTTCAAACGAATAGGTGATGCGCACGCCGAACTGCGCGCCGTCGCCCAGCGCGCTTTTTATCTGTCCGGCAAGGTGCGACGTGTTGACCACCAGATCAATAATACCCATTTGTTTTAATCTAAAAATACTCCATAAAATCAGATACTTACCACCAATCGTCAGCAGGGGCTTGGGGGTGGCGTCGGTAAGCGGGCGCATGCGTTCGCCGCGACCGGCTGCGAGAATCATGGCTTTCATCGCAACGCTCAGAAGGTGTAGCCGATGCTGTGCGCGCGGCCTTCGAGTTCATCCAGCAGCTTGGCGAACGGCCCCAATTCGCGGTAGCGCGCACTCACGCGGCGGGCGTAGGCGATAAAGCGCGGCGTATCGGCGAGATAGTGCGGCTTGCCGTCGCGGTAGTTGATGCGCGCGAAAATGCCCAGGACTTTGATGTGGCGTTGCAGGCCCATCCATTCGACATCGCGCCAGAAGGTGCCGAAATCGGCGTGTACCGGCAGACCGGCGGCGCGGGCGCGCTCCCAGTAGCGGATCACCCAATCGAGTTCGCGTGCTTCGGGCCAGCTTACGAAGGCATCCCGAAACAGCGACGCCACGTCATACGTGATGGGGCCGTACACCGCATCCTGAAAATCCAGCACACCGGGATTCGGTGTGGACAGCATAAGGTTGCGCGGCATGTAGTCGCGATGTACATAGACCCTGGGCTGTGCCAATGCGGCATCGATGAGCAGCTTGGCCGTCGCGGTAAATACGTATTGTTGCGCACTGGTAAATGCAGTTTGCAGATGTTTGCCGACATACCATTCGGGAAACAGATCGATCTCGTGCTGGAGCAGCGCCGCGTCGTAGGGGGGCAACACCCCCGGCTTGCTCGCGCACTGCCAGGTGATTAACGCGTCGCTGGCGTCGCTGAACAACGCACCGGGATTGTCCGCATCAAACCCGTTGAGATAGGTGGTGGCGCCCAGATCGGTGAGCAGCAGAAAACCTCGCTCGATATCCTGCGCCACCACGTCGGGCACATGGAGTCCGGCCTCGCGCATCAGCCCAGCCACCCGCACAAACGGCCGGCAATCCTCTTGCGGCGGCGGCGCGTCCATGGCGACCCAGGTTTTGCGGTCCGCGGTGACGCGAAAATAACGCCGAAAACTCGCGTCCGCGGACGCCGGCGCCAGGGAAAACTCTTTTGCTTTGAAGAAGTTACCCGCCAGCCATGCGTGTAGCTCTGTTAGCCGGGTGTCTATTTCAGTCAAAGCTTGGATTGCCTAAAGTTGGGATTTATGCGATTTTAGCACCTCGCTTTGTCATGTCCGTAACGTCTGTAACGCCTCTCCCCTCATGATGGTCTATCCACGTAAATCCCGTATTGCGTTAGCGCTGCTGTGCGCGCTGCCGTCACTCGCCGTCGCGCAGCAGGGCTTGCAATTGCGTCCGCAGCCTTCGCTGATTGACCTGCCGCCGACGAACACGGACGCCTCTCCGATGTACATGGAGGGCGACCGTTTGCAAGGCCATAGCGATCGCGAAACGGAAGCGCAAGGCAATGCGCGTTTTCGCGGACGCGGGCAATCGATAGCCGCCGATTGGATGCGCCACGACCGGCGCGACAACGAACTCACGGCGATCGGCAATGTGCGCATGGAGCAAGGCACCGCGCTCACCGAGGGGGCGCGGCTGCGTTACAACCTCGACACCAGCCGCGGGCTGATGGAGAACGCGCGCTATTCGTTAAGCCCCATAGAAACCGGCGCCGCGCCGGGCGCTCGCACCGCAGGAACGTCCGCCGCACCCGCTTTCGACGCGCGCGGCACCGGCGAGCGGATTGTGTTCGAGGGTCCGGGGCTGTTCCGCGCGCAGCAGGCCAGCTATACCACGTGCGAACCGGGCGATGATTCATGGCTCATCCGCGCACGCGAGATGCATATCGACAAAAACAATAATATCGGCACCGCGCGCGATGCGAAAGTCGAATTTTTGGGCAGCACCATTTTTTATACGCCTTACATGTGGTTTACGTTGCACCAGGAACGCAAGTCGGGATTTCTCACCCCGAGCTATGGCAACACCAGCACCAGCGGCTTCGAATTGACGGTGCCGTATTACTGGAATATGGCGCCCAATCGCGATATGACCATCGCGCCGCGACTGATGGCCCGGCGCGGCGTTCAGTTGCGCTCGCGGTTCCGTTACCTGGAGCCGTCCTATCGCGGCGATTTGCAGGCGGAGTATCTGCCCAACGACAACGTCACGGGGGTTAATCGGCATCTGTTCAAGTTCAATCATGCGCAGACCTTTGCCAACGGCTGGGCGGGGTCGCTGGATCTGAATAAAGTTTCCGACGGCAAGTATTTTTCTGATTTGACGACGCAGATAGCGCTCACCTCGCAAACCTATCTCACGCGGCAGGCCACGCTGTCGCGTGGCGGCGCGTGGGGCAACGGCGGGACGTATTCGTTTTCCGCGCTGGCGCAAGGCTGGCAGACGCTGCAATCCGACCCCCTGGCGCCGTTGACGCCGCCCTATGGCCGGCGTCCGCAACTGACGTTTACCGCGCAGAATCAGGATGTGTTGCGCAGCGATTTTGATTTTTACAGCAGCTATACCGATTTTTCCCACCCGACGCTGGTGAACGGCCGCAGGGCGGTGGCGTATCCCAGCCTGTCGCTGCCGCTGACGGCGCCTTATGGTTTTGTCACGCCCAAAATCGGCGTGCACGCCACGCGCTACGTTATCGATCAGAACAACACCGCCGCGCTGCCGGACAAATCGCGCGTGCTGCCCACGTTTACCGCCGACAGCGGACTGTTATTCGAGCGCGGCGCGAATTTCTTCGGCAAATCGTATACGCAAACCCTCGAGCCCAAGCTCTACTACGTTTATATTCCGTATCGCGACCAAAGCCTGATGCCGAATTTTGAAAGCGGCGTGCAGGACATCAACTTCGCGTCCATCTATTCGGAAAACCAATTCAGCGGCCACGACCGCATCAACAACGCAAACCAGCTCACGCTGGGCGTGAATTCACGCTTGATCGACCCGGACACCGGTGTCGAATTGCTGCGCGTCGGTGTCGCCCAGCGCTATTACTTCAGTCCGCAACGGGTGGGCGTGCCCGGCGTGGCGCTGCGCAGCAACCAGAGTTCAAAGTCCGATCTGCTGGCGGCGTTAAGCGGCAACATCGCGCCGCATTGGACAGCGGATATCGGCTGGCAGTACAACACCGATACCGCCGCCACGCAGCGCATGAGCATCGCCGCGCGCTATCAGCCGCAACCAGGCAAAGTGTTGAATCTTGCGTACCGCCACCAGGTTGATTCCTTCCGGCAATTCGACATTTCCGGCCAATGGCCGATCGTCAGCAAATGGAATGCCGTCGCCCGCTGGAATTATTCGACGCAGGACAAGCGGCTGCTCGAAGCGGTCGCCGGCCTCGAATACGACGGTGGCTGCTGGGCGTTTCGCATCGTTGGTCACCGGCTGTCGACGGCCACCAACACCAGCACCAGCGCGGTTTTCGTTGAACTCGAGTTGAACGGCGTGACGCGCGTCGGGTCGAATCCGATGGATGTGCTGCGGCGGAATATCAGCGGCTACACGCGATACGATCCGCGACAATCACGGCCCAATGAGTATTTTGTTCCTGACCGGTAAACGGCGGGCCCCTTCCCAAAAATAGCTTGGCAATATAACACTATGTTTTTAAACACTTTTTGTAATTTTTTGCAACTGGGCGTGTTGGCGGTGTTGTTGCTTCCCAACGCAAGCTGGGCACAACCCAAACCGCGCACCATCGTTACGCTGGATCGCATCGTCGCGGTGGTAAACGATGAGGTCATCACGCGCAATGATCTGACCGAGCGCGTCGATCTGGCGACAGCACAGCTTGCGCGTCAGGGCACGCCGGCGCCGGCGCGGCCACTCCTCGAACGGCAGTTGCTGGAACGCATGATTGCCGATCGCGCGCAGATGCAATTCGCCAAAGAAAGCGGGCTGCGTGTGGACGACGTGGAACTCAACCGAGCGATCGATCGCATCGCCGAAGACAACAAGATATCCACCGCGCAACTGCGCGCGTCGCTCGATAAAGACGGCGTGCCGTTCACGAAATTTCGCGAAGACATCCGCGGCCAGATCATCATGGCGCGTTTGCGCGAACGCGAGGTTGACGACAAAATCGTCATCACCGAAAGCGAAATCGACAACCTGCTGGCCAACCCGCAGCAGCAAGCCGCCGGCGCGGACGAGTTCAATGTCTCGCACATACTCGTGCGCGTGCCGGAGAATGCCAGTCCCGACCAGATAAAGGGACGACTGGAACGCGCCGAACAGGCGTTGGCGCAACTGAAATCCGGCACCGACTTTCGTCAGATCGCCGCGACGTTTTCCGAGTCGCCCGATGCGCTGCAGGGCGGCAGCATGGGTTGGCGCGACGGCGAGCGGCTGCCGACGCTGTTTTTCGACGCGTTGCGCACCATGCAAGCCGGCGAATTAAGCAGCGTGCTGCGCAGCCCGAACGGATTTCACATCCTTAAGCTCGATCAGCGGCGCGGCGGACAGGGGCCGGTGATGGTGCAGCAAACCAATGCGCGGCATATCCTGATTAAAGCCAGCGAACTGGTGTCGGATAACGAGGCGCGTAACCGCTTGCGCAATCTGAAAGAGCGCCTGGAAAACAAAACTGATTTTGCGCAACTCGCGCGCGCCAACTCCGAGGACACCAGCGCCTCCAAGGGCGGCGATCTCGGCTGGATTTCCCCCGGCGACACGGTACCCGAATTCGAACGCGCGATGAACGCGTTGCAGCCCGGCCAGATCAGTGAGCCGGTGCGCTCGCCCTTCGGCTGGCATCTGATTCAGGTCGTCGAGCGGCGCAGCGCCGACATGTCCAAGGAACGCCGCCGCCTCACCGCGCGCCAGGCGCTGCGCGAACGCAAAAGCGAAGAGGCGTATGAGGAGTGGGTGCGCCAGTTGCGTGATCGCGCGTTCGTCGAAGTGCGGCTCGAAGAACGCTAACGTTCCCTTCGATCATTCTCACCGCGCCATGCTGCCCACGATAGCCGTCACCGCCGGAGAGCCGGCGGGCGTCGGTCCGGAAATCTGCGCGGCTTTACAACACGCGGCGCTGCCCGCGCGTATCGTGGTGATTGCTGATCGTGCATTGCTATGCGATCGCACGCAGGTCGAGTGGCCGGATTTCAGTGGCGGATGCAGCGCGACGGATGCCACTGTCTGCGTGTTGCATGTGCCGCTGACCGTTGCTTCCGTCGCCGGAAAACTCAACACCGAAAACAGCCGCTACGTGCTGCGCACACTGGGCGTTGCCTGCGACGGTTGCACGGACGGCCTGTTCGACGCCATGACCACCGCACCGGTGCATAAGGGCGTCATCAACGATGCCGGTATCGCCTTCACCGGGCACACCGAGTTTCTTGCCGAGCGCACGCACACCCCGCAGGTGGTGATGATGCTGGTGGGCGGCGGCCTGCGCGTGGCGCTCGCCACCACGCACGTGGCGTTAAAAGATGTCGCGGCACGCATCACGCGCGCGAGCCTTACCCAAACGCTGCGCGTGTTGCACCACGATCTGCAACAGCACTTCGGCATTGCGCAGCCGCGCATTGCCGTGGCGGGGCTGAACCCGCACGCAGGCGAATCCGGCCACCTGGGGCGCGAGGAAATCGACGTCATTGCGCCGGTGATTCAGACATTACGCGCCGCCGGGCTGCATCTTTCCGATCCGCTGCCCGCCGACACGCTGTTTAATCCTGATCGCCTGAAACACTACGACGCGGTGCTGGCGATGTACCACGATCAGGGTTTGCCGGTACTCAAGTACGCGAGCTTCGGCGCCGGGGTGAACGTGACGCTGGGCCTGCCGATCATCCGCACCTCGGTCGATCACGGCACCGCGCTGGATATCGCCGGCACCGGCAAAGCCGACGCGGGCAGCCTGATCGAGGCGGTCAAACTCGCGATTACGCTGGCGTCTGCACGTCAGCCGCGCCGCCGCGTCTGAGCGGGTCATGGGCCATAAACCTCGCAAACGCTTCGGACAAAATTTCCTTCAAAAACAAGATGTTATAGACGACATCCTGCACGCCATCGGGCCCCAGCCGGACGACCTGATGGTGGAGATCGGCCCCGGCCTCGGCGCGCTGACCCACCCGCTGGCGAAGGTGCTTCAGCAGTTGCATGTGATCGAACTCGATCGCGATATCGTCAAGACCTTGCACGACAAATACGACGGGCACGCCAGCGCCAAGGTGGTGATCCACGAAGGGGATGCGCTCAAATTCGATTTCGCCTCGCTGACGGGTACGGGCTCGCGTGCACAGTTGCGTGTCGTGGGCAATCTGCCCTACAACATTTCAACCCCGCTGCTGTTTCATCTCATTGCGCACATCGACGCGGTGCGCGATATCCACGCCATGCTGCAAAAAGAAGTGGTGGAGCGCATGGTCGCCGCGCCCGGCACGTCCGCCTATGGCCGCCTGTCCGTGGCGTTGCAATACCGATTCGAGATGGAGAAAGTGCTGGACGTGGGGCCCGATGCGTTTTACCCGCAGCCGAAAGTAGAGTCTGCCGTGATCCGCATGCTGCCGCGTGCCGCGCATGAACTGACCGCGCGGGACGACGCGCTGTTCGCGCGTATTGTCACCACCGCGTTTTCGCAACGGCGCAAAACGCTGCGCAACACGCTGCGCGATATTTTGACGCTGGCCGATTTTGAAGCGCTGGTTATTGATCCGCAAGCGCGCGCGGAGACGCTGGCGGTGGGCGATTTCGTGCGCATCGCCAACCGGCTGTCGGAAGGTGACGTGCGCGACAAAAAAACTAAAACGCTCGCTTAAGCGTTCTTCCGCTGCACAAATTCAATCTTGTAACCATCCGGGTCTTCCACAAACGCGATCACCGTGGTGCCGTGTTTCATCGGGCCCGGTTCGCGCGTGACTTTACCGCCGCGCTTTTTGACTTCTTCGCAGGTCTTGTAGGCGTCTTCGACTTCCAGCGCGACATGGCCGTAGCCGTTGCCCATGTCGTACGATTTGGTGTCCCAGTTGTGGGTCAGTTCGAGCACCGCGGTTTTGGATTCGTCGTCGTAACCCACGAAGGCGTTGGTGAAACGCCCTTCCGGATAATCGGATTTGCGCAGGAATTTCATGCCCAGCACCTGGGTGTAAAAATCCAGCGAGCGTTGCAAATCACCCACGCGGATCATCGTGTGCAGCATTCTCATGTGCGCGCTCCTTGGTGTAGCTGGTGTAAGTTCCGGTTAAATCTGCACCATCTCGAAATCCTCTTTGCGTGCGCCGCATTCGGGGCAGGTCCAGTTCATCGGCACGTCTTCCCATCGGGTGCCGGGCGCAATGCCTTCGTCGGGACTGCCGGTTTGTTCGTTGTAAATCCAGCCGCAGATGAGACACATCCAGGATTTATACTCAGTTGCGTTCTTCGGTGCTTCGGTGGTCATAAAGAGTCACGGATCGATAACGGGTTAAATAGGGAATTGCGCTAAAATCGGACGGTCGTCGCGATTTTAATCGATCCGGTGTACGTTTTCCTCTGTTGTCCGACTCTCGTCTCTATTCATGCGCGAAGCCCCACCCATCGTTCTGGTTTTTTCCGCCACCGATCCCACCGGCGGCGCGGGCATGCAGGCGGACATCCTCACGCTCGCCAGCATGGGATGCCATCCGTTGTCGGTCATCACCGCAATCACGGTGCAAGATACCATGGGCGTGGACGACATCATGGCGATCGATGCCGACTGGATCGCCGATCAGGCGCGCTGCGTGCTCGAAGACATGCCGGTGGCCGCGTTCAAAATCGGCGTGATCGGCAGCGTGGATAACGTCACCGCCATCGCCGAGGTGGTGTCGGATTATCCGGAAATTCCGCTGATACTCGATCCGGTGTTCGCCTCGGGGCGCGGCGATGAATTGGCGAACGAAGATATCGTCGCGGCGATGCGCGAATTGTTGATTCCGCAAACCACGATCATCACACCGAACAGTTTGGAAGCGCGCCGCCTCGCACTGAACGACCGTGACGACAAGGACGATCCCGATCTGCAAGAGTGCGCGCGCCGCCTCATCCTGTCCGGCTGTGAATACGTGCTGGTGACCGGCACCCACGAGAACACGCTGCAGGTGGTGAACGTGCTCTACGGCGAAGCGGGCATCGTCAGCAGCGAATCGTGGCCGCGTCTGCCCGGCAGCTATCACGGCTCCGGCTGCACACTGGCGTCGGCCATCGCCGCCACCATCGCCAACGGGCTGCCGATGACCGAAGCCGTCAAAGACGCGCAGGAATACACCTGGCAGACGCTGAAGGCGGGTTTCCGTGCCGGCATGGGGCAGCACATACCCGACCGCTTGTTCTGGGCGCGCGAGGACGACCAGGAGGTGCGCACCGAGCCCACTGGTGACACCGAAAGAAAACCGGCGTGAAACACCTGCGCGGCCTCTACGCAGTCTCGCCGGACGAAGCCGACAGCGCGCGGCTGATGGCGCTGGTACGCAGCGCGCTTGCCGGTGGTGCGCGCGTTCTCCAGTACCGCAACAAGGTGGCGGATGCCGCGCGGCGCCGCGAACAGGCGGCCGCGTTGCGCACGCTGTGCCATGAATACGGCGCAGCGCTCATCATCAACGATGATCTTGAGCTGGCGATCGCGGTCGATGCCGACGGGGTGCATCTGGGCGGCGAAGACGGCTCGCTCGCCGCGGCGCGTGCGCGGCTGGGGCCGGATAAATGGCTGGGTGCATCGTGCTATTCACGCATTGAAAATGCCGAGCGCGCGATTGCCGAAGGCGCCGATCACATCGCGTTCGGCAGTTTTTTTGCCTCCACGGTCAAGCCGGGTGCGGTGCGCTCGCCGCTGACCTTACTGACGGAAGCGAAGCGGCGGTTTAGGGTGCCGATAGTCGCCATCGGCGGCATCACGCTGGACAACGCGCCGCAACTGATTGCCGCCGGTGCAGACAGCGTGGCGGTCATCTCGGCGCTGTTCAGCGCGCGCGATGTAACGCTTGCCGCACAACAATTCAACGCCCTGTTCGGGGACTCGCCATGAAACAAAGCCAGAAACTGTTTAATCACGCGCAACTGATTATTCCCGGCGGCGTCAATTCGCCGGTGCGCGCGTTTCGCTCGGTGGGCGGCACGCCGCCTTTCATCAAGCGCGGCCGCGGTTCTCAAATTTGGGACGCCGACGGCAATGTGTATATCGATTACGTGGGCTCGTGGGGGCCGCTGATCGTGGGGCACGCGCACCCGGACGTAGTGAAATCGGTGCAGCAGATCGCTGAGCGCGGCCTGTCGTTCGGCGCACCGACCGAATCCGAGCTGGAAATGGCGAGCCTGCTGACAAAGCTGGTGCCGTCGATGGAAATGGTGCGCCTGGTGAGTTCGGGCACCGAAGCGACGATGAGTGCGATACGCGTGGCGCGCGGGTTTACCGGGCGCTCGAAAATAGTCAAGTTCGAGGGCTGTTACCACGGTCACGCCGATGCGCTGCTGGTAAAGGCCGGATCGGGTGCGCTGACCTTCGGCCAGCCGTCGTCGGCCGGCGTGCCGCCCGAAACCGCAGCGCATACGCTGGTGCTGGATTTTAATGACGAAGCGGGCCTGAGCACGGCGTTCGCGCACGAAGGCAGCACGATCGCCGCGGTAATCGTCGAGCCGGTGGTGGGCAACGCCAATTTGATTGCGCCGAAACCGGGCTTTTTGCAATTGCTGCGCGAGTTGTGTACCCGGCATGGCACGGTGCTGATTTTTGACGAGGTGATGACCGGCTTTCGCGTGGCGCTCGGTGGCGCGCAGGCGCTGTATGGCATCAAGCCCGACATGACCACACTCGGCAAAGTCATCGGCGGCGGCATGCCGGTGGGCGCGTTCGGCGGACGCCGTGACATCATGCAATGCGTGGCGCCGCTGGGGCCGGTGTATCAGGCGGGCACGCTGTCGGGCAATCCGGTGGCAGTGGCGGCAGGGCTCTCGACACTGACGCTGGTGCAGGCAACGGGCTTCTACGACCGGCTCTCCGCGACCGCGTATGCGCTGTGCAAAGGCTTAAGCGAAGCCGCCGCAGCGCGCCGCATCGCGTTTTCAGCGCAGCACGTGGGCGGCATGTTCGGGCTGTACTTTCGTGAAACGCCGCCGCAGAGTTACGCCGAAGTCATGCAATGTGACAAGGAGCGATTCAACGCGTTTTTTCACACCATGCTGGCGGAAGGGGTGTATCTCGCGCCGTCGGCTTATGAGGCGGGATTTGTGTCGTCGGCGCACAGCGCCGCTGACATCGAAAAAACCGTGGCAGCGGCGGATAAGGCGTTTGCGGCCTTATAAACGAATAAACGATTTAAAATATATAGAATAATCGTTTAAAAACAAATACTTACATTATGTCGCTAGCGCAGCCCGGCGATATATTCCGACACCGCAGCAATTTCCCGATCTGATAGTTTGCCGGCAACGGTGCGCATCATGCTGTTGGGATCGTTCTTGCGCTCACCTACACGAAACGCTTTGAGCTGCGCGGCAGTGTATTCGGCGTGCTGGCCGGCGACACGCGGAAACTGCGCGGGCAAGCCTGCGCCGTTCGGTGAATGGCATGAGGCACAGGCGGCCAAACCCTTGGTGGCGATCCCGCCGCGATAAATCAACTGGCCCTGCTTGACCAATTCCGGATCACGGGCCGCGCGCGGACGCGCCGTCTGGCTGGAATAGTAAGCCGCGACATTTTTCATGTCGTCATCGCTGAGCGGCGCCGCCATGCCGGCCATCACGGCGTTGTTGCGCTCGGCGGGTTT
>JAYVQD010000388.1:0-5280 GCA_043777275.1 Nitrosomonadales bacterium | reverse complement strand
CGATTTCGTATATCAAAACCCTCGGCGGCACCCAACAATCGGTGGTGATCGGCAGCAAGTTTGTCACTACGGCGGAACACGCCGCACTCGCCAACGGCATGCTGGCGCACGCGGATGAAACCGACGACTCACACGCGCCGTCACTCACGCATCCGGGCTGCGGCGTGGTGCCTGCGGCACTCGCCATGGGCGAGCGCGAGCGCAGCAATGGCACGCAACTGTTGCGCGCGGTGGCGTTGGGTTACGACGTCGGCTGCCGCTTATCGTTGAGTCTGCACGCGCACGATTTTCGCGAGGCCGGTCACTCCACGCACACTTTCGGCCCGATGTTCGGCGCGGCAGCCGCAGCGGGTGCGCTGGCGAAACTGAACTACGACCAGTGCCGCCACCTGCTGTCGTACACCGTGCAGCAGGCCTCCGGCGTGTCGTGCTGGATGCGCGATGAAGAACACATCGAAAAAGCCTTCGACTTCGGCGGCATGCCCGCGCGCAACGGCACAGCGGCGGCGGCGATGGTGTCGCACGGCTTCACCGGCGTGGAAGATGCGTTGTCGGGCGAACGCAATTTCTATCACGCCTACAACGAGGAACGCCGCATCGGCAAAGCGCCGATGCCGGAGCGCCTGATCGAAGAACTGGGCAGCCGTTACGAAGTGATGCGCACCAACATCAAGCGCTGGTCGGTGGGCTCGCCGATTCAAGCGCCGCTCGATGGCTTGCTCGAACTGATCCGCGCCAATAATGTGACCGCCGATCAGGTGCAAAGCCTCACCGTGAGAGTCGCGCACCAAGGAGCGAACACCACCGACAACCGTCACATGCCCGACATCTGCATGCAACACATGTGCGCGGTGATGCTGATCGACGGTATCGTCACCTTCGAATCCGCGCACGACGAAAAGCGCATGAAGAACGCCAAGGTGCTGGCGGTGAGAAGCAAAGTAACACTGCTCGGCGACGACGAAATGGCCGCCGCCATGCCCGCGCGCCAGTGCCGCCTTTTGCTCAAACTCAACGACGGTCGCGAACTCACTATCCACGTCAAAGCCGTGCTCGGCACCGCGCAAAACCCGATGACGCGCGCGCAGGTGGATGAAAAATGTTTTCATCTGATGGCGCCGATACTCGGCAAGACCCGCGCGCGCAAGCTGTGCGATGCGGTGTGGGCGATCGAAAAGATTAAGGATGTGCGGCAGTTACGGCCTTTGCTAACGGCGTAGCGCCGCCCCGAACTTCCTCGACCGCGCCGGGGATAAGAGGTATAAGCATTGCCACTCGATCCATCAGGGGGCACTGTGTCCACACCACCAACCACACTCGAAGCGCAGGACGAAAACGGCGCATTGATCGCACACCCCTTCTCGGCATTGCGCACGATCGACGGCCTCGGCGCCGTGGGCTGGCGCTCCGAAGCAGGCTTGCTGCCGCCCAAAAAAGTGGTGCTGGTTGACGACACCATGACTGCCGACTCGGCCTACCGCTTGGCGTGCGAAGGCACGGCGATGCTGTGGCGCGGCGACTTTCAGAATGCAAAGCTGTTTTTGCAGGCCATGGCGCGGCGCGCGGATCATGAAAAGCGCCGCCCGCGCAAACCCAAAACTCCGGTTGAGCCTTCGAAGACCGAAATCTTTAACCGTTACCGCCTCGCCAAATCGCAGCGCGCCCGCACGCTGGGCATGCTGCTGATCCCGTTCGACGCCGGTCACGGCATCCCGCTGCGGCGCGCGCCGGATGTGCAAGCAGCTTGCGAAGCTGCGTATGGCGCGGCCAGCGAACCGTATGTCGCTTCGCTGCGCGAACTGCTGGGCATCATCGGCGCACACCAGTGGCAGACGAAAGGTGTTGCGGTACCGGCACTCGGCGCGCGCATCTATCCGCACTACGGCGTGTTCGCGCCCGTGCGCAGCGAATACGTGCAACTGGTGGCCGAAGCACCGTTCCCCACCATCGGCTTGCCGCCGCTGGCCTTTGACATCGGCACCGGCAGCGGCGTGCTGGCTGCGGTGCTCGCCAGGCGCGGCGTGGCTCGCGTGATCGCCACCGAACGCGATCCGCGCGCGCTGGCGTGCGCCCGCGACAACGTGCAGCGGATGGCCCTTAGCGATCGTATTGACGTTGTCGAGGCCGATCTGTTTCCAGACGTGGCGACCGCAGGCCGCGCGCCGCTGATCGTGTGTAATCCGCCGTGGATTCCCGCGCGGCCCGCCACGCCGCTGGAAGGCGCGGTCTACGATCTTGAAAGCCGCATGCTGCACGGTTTTCTCGATGGTCTCGCCGCGCATCTCGCACCCGGCGGCGAAGGCTGGCTGATCCTGTCGGACATTGCCGAACATCTGGGCCTGCGCACGCGCGACGAACTACTCGCGTGGATCGAAAAAGCCGGATTGAAAGTGCTGGGGAAAACCGATATCAAACCCCGCCATGCGCGCGCGTATGATGCGAGTGACCCGTTGCATTCGGCGCGCTCGGCGGAGGTGACGTCGTTGTGGCGGTTGGGGGCCGGGGTGTAGCACCTCGTCTGCCGGCTGCACTACACCGCGATCTTCCAGAAATCCCGCGCATACTCCGGCATGGTGATATCGAAATTCACGCCGTTCGGATCAGAGTACTTGCGCTCGGTTTCCAGCCCGCTGCCGGTGCCGAGGATGCCGCCGTGAAACTGGGCGCCGTTGGACTCTACCTTCTCGGTAACCGCTTTCATGTCGTCGATCAGAAAACCGATGTGATGCAGGCCGCGCCTGGTCTCGCCCTTCATGTTCGGATTCGACGGATGGATCACCACCAGACTTACCGTGCCGTCGGTCAGCGCAATCGCGGTATCGCTTTGCCGCGCGCGCGTCATGCCGAACGCTTTTTCGTAGAACGTCGCGGATTTTTCGATGTCCTCGACGACCATTGCGATGTGTCTTAACTTTGCCATGACGCGCTCCTTATTTCCGATGAATGATCCAATAAAAAGTGTTTAAAAACAAATACTTACGTAATTACGGAAACATCGCCCAACCCACGCGATTCGTTGGCGCCTTGAAGAAATGTCCATTTGTGCTGGTGACAAACACGGTGGTCATGTCGGGGCCGCCGAAGCATACGTTGGTCGGGCGATTCGCTGCCACCGGATGCGTTTCGAGCACGCGACCGGTGGGTGAAAACACGTACAGCATCGGGCCGGGGCCGCTCACTTCCCAGCCGGCGGTGGCGATGATGTTGCCTTCGGCGTCGAGGCACATGCCGTCGATGCCGCGATGCACGCCGCGCGCGTCGTCGCCCCAGGTGAACAGCGCGTCATAGGTGCCGAGACTGCCGTCGCCGTTTATCGGATACGCGCGCAACTGCCGCGGCACGCCGATGGTGTAGCTGCTCTCGGCAACATACAGCGTGCGGTTGTCCGGCGACACCAGCACACCGTTCGGCTGCGTGGTGTCGAAGGTCGCGCGCGTGACCTTGTAGCTGCCATCGGCTTGCGGATCGGCGCGCAGCACCGAGCGGTGATCGAGTTCTTCTTTTTCGGTTTTGTCCCAGTTGCCGTCGTTCACCGGGTTGGTGAACCAGATGCGGCCCTTGCGATCAACCGCCAGATCGTTGGGCGTGCTGAGTTTTTTTCCGTCCAGCCGATCGGCGATGGTCACGTTTTTGCCATCGGGATCAAAGCGCACAATGCTGCGCCCGCCGGAGCTGCAACCGAACAGCCGCCCGTGTGCGTCGAAGCAAAGCCCGTTGCTGCGATTGGTGCCTTCGCGCCATACGTTGATGGCGTTGGTTTTCAAATCGTAGCGCAGGATGCGGCTTTTGCGGATGTGGGTAAACAGAATTTCCTCGCCGGTCCACACCGGCCCTTCGGTGATGAGTTCGCCTTCGGAGCGCATCAGCAGTTCAAATTTCCACGACATGTTCGGTTCCTTGTTGGTGTTACGTTACTAAATATTCATTTCCAGAGTGTAAAGCCCGCCACTGAATCGATCCACCGCATAAACAATATTGCGATCGTCCACATACACATCGTTCATCTGAATCGCCCCCTTGGGCGACATCGAAGGCGCGCCGGGCACGAAGTACGCGGCCTCGCGCGGCTGATACTGGTTCGAGATGTCATACACGCGAATGCCGGCGTTAAAGCACGAGGTGAAAATAAGGTTCTCGGAACGGAACGCATGTTTGGCGGGATAGTTTTCGTAAATGTTATGCGCGCCGAAGCGCCCGCCGCGCTTGCCGAAGGTTTCCACCGGCGGCAGCGGCAGCGTGGAGATCGTCACCAGGTTGGTTTCGTCGCGCATGTCGGCGATCCAGTTCAACTTGGGCCAATCCACGCCGTCGTCCTTATTGCATTCGTCGGCGAGTATCATGAGGCCGCGACCGAGCAGCGGCATCGCGGTGTGCGCCATGCCGTTGTAGGGTGGTGAAATTTTCAGCCGCGAAATTTCTTTCGGGTGCGCCTTGTCGCTGATGTCGAGTATCACCACGCCGCCGTCGATGTAGCCCATGTAGGCGCGGTCGGGGCGTTCGGGATAGACGCTGATGTTGTGCGGCCGGTAGCCGCCGTCAAACTTGGGATGACGCGGCACCGGCGGCTCGGCGTCGCCTTCCTTGGTGCCCGGATACCACCAGCGGCCGGCTTCGACCGGCTTTGATGGATTACGCACATCGATGATGCGGTAAATCTGGTGATCTTTCGGATTGCGCGGTTGATGATCGGGCGCGCCGCAGCTTATATGCACAAACTCGCCATCGACAAACCAGCAGCAGTGCGCGCCCAGCGAGTGCGGGCCGGACGCATCGAAATGCGAAATCAGTTTGGGTTTCTCCGGCGTGCTGACGTCAAATAAATCGAAGCCCGCGGGTTTGCCGCCCGCCGATTGCTTGAGATTGTTGGGATCATTCGGATTGCCCTTGCCGCCGCGCACCTGATAACACACCACCATCATGTCGCCGACGACCTCCAGCGAGTTCGAACGCACCATCGCGTGCGGCAATTCCGTTTGCACCACCACTTTGAGCTTGCGTGGGTCGGTGACATCGACGCCGGTGAAATTTTTCGGTGCGGATTCGTGCGCGAGCCACAGAATGCGCCGACCGTCCTTGGTCATCTGCATATTGCAGCCTTCGCCGATGCCGCCGAAGCCGTCGAGCTCGTGCTGCGCGAGCAGCTTCATGTTGAGTGCGAGCGTGCGTGACGCCTGCGCCGCCGGGTTCAATGATCCTCCTACAGCCATGGTTTTCTCCCTCGGTTGGTATGGTTGATTCTATTTGATAAGCCCCAGATACATCATGACGCTTTTCGCCTGC